>DJDY01000128.1 GCA_002435585.1 Lachnospira sp. UBA5912 | reverse complement strand
AAATATCTCACAAGCTTTATGGCGTCCGTTTGTCAATAAAAATAAACTGTGCTAAACAACAATATCACTTTCTCTTCATCTTCGGTTCAAATACCCACGATGCAATATAGCCAAATACCAGCGCTGCTGATACCCCTACTGCACATGCGGTAAATCCTCCCTTAAACAAGCCTAGAAATCCTGAGTTATCAACTGCCATCTTCATACCTTTCCACAATACATTTCCAAAGCCTGTAAGTGGAACGCTTGCTCCGGCTCCGGCAAACTGGACAAGTGGTTCATATATTCCAAATGCACCAAGAATAATTCCCGTTGTAACCAGAATTACCATTATTCGTCCTGGCATAAGCTTGGTTTTTTCCATAAGTATCTGTGTAAGAGCACATATAATCCCCCCAACTACAAATGCTTTAATATAGTCCATAATATTCCTCTTTTCTACGCACGTTTTTCTACACTTATCAGATTGGTGCCAGATGCGCACAGACACGAATCCACATTAATTTTTTGCAACACTTTCAAGCACAATTCCATGAGCAATTCCTGGAACGGATTTTCCTTCATTGAAACTGACTTGTGAGAGAAGTGCTCCCGTTGGAACAAATAATATCCTTTTCATTTCACCTGTACGAAGCCGTGGCAATACATATGTGTCAAGTACTACTGCACTGCAGCCACAGCCACTACCTCCTGACATTGTCCCCTGCTTTTTTGCATCATATATCTGCATTCCACAATCCGTATATATATCAGCTATATTAATTCCTTTTTCTTTTAATAAATCAAGAAGTATTGTTCTTCCTATATCCCCCAGATCTCCTGTAATGATCATATCATAATAATTATTGTCTATATTATAATCCTCGTAATTGGCACTTATAAGCTGTGCTGCTGCAGGCGCCATACAGGCTCCCATATTCATGGAATCCTTTATGCCATAGTCAACTATCTTACCAGTGGTTATGCCTTTTATTACAACATCACATTGATATTCATTATAACAGGCTGTATTCAGCTCGTTATTGTTACCTATTATATATGCCCCCGCACCTGTAACTGTCCATGTTGAGCTGACCGGCCTCTGATTTCCATATCCTAGTGGAAACCTGAATTGTTTTTCCGCACTTGCAAAATGACTTGATGCAAGCGCAACAACATCATCGGCATACCCTGCTGATACACACATAGCCGCAAGCGATATCGACTCTGCCATTGTAGAGCAGGCACCATATAAACCGAATAACGGAATATCATAGGATTGAAGTCCGAATGATGTTGCTATAAGCTGCCCCAGCAGATCACCTGCATATATATATCTTATCATGTCCGGAGTATAACCTGCTTTCATAATAAGGGTTTCAAAGACCAGGCTCTGCAGCTTACTCTCTGCCTCCTCCCATGTATTCATTCCAAACATATCATCATCTGACACTACATCAAAACTGCTGCCAAGAGGTCCCTGTTTTTCCTTGCTCCCAACCACACTGGCTCCTGCTTTAATATATACATTATTATCAAATATAATACTCTGTTTACCTGCAATCATACACTACACTCCATTCCATGACTATATACTTAAAACTTAAGCACTTTTATAATATGTAGTGTATACAATGCTATATAAATTATGTATTTTTCTTTATTTCCTTTATTTACCTTTACACATTAAAATTACATTAGTTTAATTTGCAATATATATTTTTTTACATGAGTTTCCATAAGCAGTAATATATCTACAATTACACAACCACTCCACACTATTTTCTTAATATATCAAGTGTATGTGCTGCTGCTCCAAGCATATCTTCTCTTTCACACGTAGAAAGATGATATTTTATAAATTCACCAAACTCTTCATCTGTCAGCTTATTAAGATATGGCCTTATATAATTTGCCGCTCCATCTGGTGATATTATCTGCAATCGCGTTAACCCGGCTTCTTTATTAAGTGCAGCTATATCTTCCGTTCTCATGTAATCATATAAGTCCTTCTCTGATGATACAGTATGATAGTCATCTGTTAATCTGCCATCCCTTAAGCATTCCATTATATGTTGTTCTTTAAATGCATATGTTATAACACTATACTCATTCATAAGATACGCAACAAGAATTATTCCACCCGGTCTTACAACTCTCTTAGCCTCTGTAAGCGCTTTTAACTTATCCTGGTGTGAAAAAAGATGATACATAGGACCAAAAAGCAATGCCATATCAAACTGATTATCGTCAAACTTTTTGAGTTTTAATGCATTCCCCTGATATGCTTTCACAGATGAGCCCTTAGCCTTAAGCAGACCAAGATTATGCTTAACAAGCTCCACTGCATACACATCATAGCCTTCATCTGAAAGCGGCACACTATATCTGCCAGTTCCAGCACCTATATCAAGAATCTTTATGGATGCATTATCATCCCCTGTCTCTTTCTTTAGCTCATCAATATATTTATGAATATATTTCATGGATGTTATGTATTCGACCTGACCATGTCTTGAATCAAGCCTTTTTTCTTCGTTGAATTTATTATAATGCTGTTCTATTTCTGTCATTGACATTATTTTCTACCTCTGTATATAATCTGTATATAAATTTACTTTCTTCTCTATGTCGTTTTATATATAGCTATCACGAGCCAATCGTAAACCAATCTTAAATAAATCATAAAACAATCGCAAACAACTGTTTATAAACATATTACAAACAACTACTTATAACCCCATTACAAGCAATTACTTACAAAGCATTTACAAATAAATAAGAAATCCTGAAAAACCATCAGAATAACTTCATAATCCAGTATATCACCCCTGCAATCCAGCTGAAAAATATACCATAAAGTATAACCGGACCTGCGATAGTAAATATCTTGCATCCTATACCAAAAACCTGACCTTCTTTCTTATATTCTATAGCTGGGGAAGCTACACTGTTTGCAAAACCTGTAATGGGAACAAGACTTCCCGCCCCACCCCATGTTGCCATTCTTGGATATATACCAAGACCCGTAAAGAGGGCACTTAAGAACACAAGTGTTATAGTTGTATAAGAAGCTGCATCATCAGATGACAAACCTCCCATCTTTAGCAGATTAGTAATAATCTGCCCTATAGTACATATGCATCCTCCCATAATAAATGCTTTAAGGCAATTAAGCGGACAGTTAGCTTTCTTTGTTACACTTTCGACATATTCGTTATAACTTTTATTTCTTTTACTGACATCCTGAACCATAACATTCCTCACTTCTGCACACTTTTTCCTAACGGGTGGTGTCAGGTGTGCGCAGACACGTATCCCGCGTGTGAACATAAGATACACATCTCATTTTCACACTAATCTTAATAATTGTAGTAATCTTATTATTAGAATGCCATTTTGTGTAATTATTATACACAACTATATAAATTAATTTAAATGCGTAAACATCAGCTTATTTCGTTCACATGACCATACAATACTACATATTTATCTGTATAATCCACATTCTCCATACATGTTATTCCCTCTCCTGTGTTAGGATGTTTCCTTGTATAAAGCTGGTCTGATACAAACATAAGCATAAGTGCAGCACATATAGGAAGTATAATCTGCAGTTTTAACTTTCTGAAATAATTATCCAGAAATGGGGCAACAAAGTATACTATCATCATTCCTCCTATTCCAAATGCCAGCAGACCTTCAGCACATATTCTGCCATGAAGATTCAGAAAGAAGCCTGTGTAATCCCACCATCTTTGTCCATCATGTGTCAGTTCAAGCACAAGACCAGTAAAGTACTCCACAACACCGCACAATATTACAGCAAGAGTGAACTCCAATACAGGTTTCTCCCTGAACTTCTTTAAAAGCATAAGTATAAGCAGTCCACCAACACCATATATAGGAAGCCAAGGACCATGCAGCACTCCTCTGTTGGCAAATGAATGATATAACACAACATGCGATGACACTTCCCAGAACCACCCAATAAAAGACATACAGAAGAATATGAGTATAAGTGAAGGTATTGAATAATTACGCATATATACAGTACTTTCAAAATTAGCCCTGTGCTCCTTTAACGAAAACAGTCTTGCAGGATATGCTTCCCTTAATATCTCCTGCTTGCATCTGTCAACCTTTATCTGTTCTGCCTTATCATCCTCAAACTGTTTCTCTTCTTTAGAATTAATAAGAATAACACCAAACCAGTCCGCAAGTACTTTTCTTAGCTTTATAAAATAACGTATGTCTGATTTGGATATATCATCAATAAACCTTTCCTCGGGGTCTTCCTGATTCATATATTCATATATATCAGCATAAACCGCTTTAAGTTCCTCATCTGATGCCTGCTCATATAGATACTTATCATTTAACATCTTATTAACAGGAGCATATGCATCTGTATTCTTTTCTTTTTCTGCCTGTCTTATACTTACATACATTTCTGTAAAAAATGCTGTTCTGTATGGATTAGCAAAAAATACACCTGCAAGTCCAAATGTCATAAAGCCAAGCAGTGACCAGCCGATAAATGAAAGGCTGTAGCAGAAGCTCTTCCACTTGTAACCATTCATCATATTTCTTGATAAGCTTATAGCCTCCTTAGCACTAAGATCAGGATTCTCAGCAATGATATAAGGCACGAGCTGATATGAAAATGGCTTGACAAATGCTCCTACTATCGTAAATGACCACAATATCGTATACACATCTTTAACAAACAATACCCAGGCTACATGCATCCACTTCTTGATACGCATAAGAAACATGAACTTTCCAACACCGACCTTCTTATACGTGCGGCTTTCAAGAAATATTCTCCTTGATATGACAACATAACTCATCTTTACCATATATCGTATTCCAAAATATACAAGAAGTGATAATATCAGTAATAATATAACAACTATCTGTCTTGAACCTGTCACTCCATATACTATATCAACTATCATAAACACAACTGCGCCTGATGAAAAGCTGTTTACAACAGAAGATAATATACCTGATGTTCTTCCAAGTATTTCTCCGGCATTGGCTTTAGCATTATCTATAATATTCTCTGAATTAAGTTTTCCCTGCTCTTCATTATTCATAAGAACCGACACCACTGCATTAAGAAGTGCACTCTTTGTCCTGTTATCTATATCCGATGTAACAAATGTAACTCCGTGTTCTTCTATAGCTTCCTTTTCATCCGCATTATCTGCTATATTCTTATATACAGATACCGGCATCTTCAAAAGACCAAATGTTTCTGTGAATTCACTTCCTATAAACGCTGCTATCAGACAGACAATAAGAAGAAAACCATAATGCGTTTTTAGTGTTTTTTTAGCCCTCGCTGCAAGTTCTTTCCTATTAAACATAAATACCATTCTCCTTAGTATCATATTCTACTTTATATATCGGCATTACAATGATATTTCATTCTGTTATATATTATACTTTACCCGTTTTCCTGCCTGTATCCGCAAAGAAATTCATTGTAAATGTTTTTAACATGTATATCCTATCGCTTATCATATCTATACATAAGCTATAAGATAGTATATCAGATGTCCCACACATTTTCCAACAGCTATAAATAATATAACAAAACCAAGTCCTTTTTTTATCCTTACCCTGTGTGTAAGAATAGGCAGTGCCTTGACTGTTTCTGCAAGGCATAGAAGAAAAGTGCCTATAAATATTCCTGCCACAAGTCCATATATCAAAAGTCCTGCCACTCCTACATGAAAAGGAAGTTCAAATATAAACCAGATATTGCCTGTTCCAGCTCCCAATATTATCATTTCTTCATACAGCATTATGTGTTCCTTTGTATCTGTTACATCTGCATACCTGTTGATAAGTCCTATGCTTGATATAAGTGCAAAAAGCCCTGTTGCAGTAACAAGTCCACTGGCTATACCGGTTATTATAAGACCTGCTACTTTAAGCATCAGCATTTTCTCACTCCGTCATAATGATCTTTTACAGGACGTGGCATCTCATTACAGCTGTCTATAAGTGTCTGATTCTCATCCTTGACATACTGGTTCATGGCTACCTCTATTGGTGTCGGTGCTTTACTTAGCTTACGCCCAAGAAAATGATCATAAAACACCGCTATTCCTGCAAAAAGCCCGACCGCATATGATATTTCTATTACATTATACTCTGAATAATCATCAGCACCAAACATCGCATATATTTTCTCAAATATCTCAACCGTACTCACATCATTATTATAAGCCATAATAGCATATGCACTTCCTATAAATATTATTATGCACACAATAACAGTCAGCACAATATTGGCCCACGCAGGCTGATTATACTTTCTGTACTCTATCACTGCATCACTCTCACCGATATTGTTCACCTCAAGTGTATCATCTATCTGGTTTATGCAGGATATTATCTGCATGACATTAACGCATGTCCTGTCCTTTTTCACTTTATAAAACCCTGCTATCTTTATGCTTTTAATTCGGGCAAGGATTTTCCTATCAGCATAGACATCTGCTATATCTGACAGATAAACATCTGCTTTATTAGTTTTGGTGAGCTGTCTCAACTTTAGGTATACCGTTTTTGACATAAATGTATCATTCCTCCATTCTGGTTTTATAACCGTTATATGGAGTATTTACATTTTATTTTCTATATATACGTATAATATTTCATATCATAATTACACCAGACTTTTTTTCATTTTGTCCAATATCTTTTTTTCAAGTCGTGATACCTGGACCTGTGATATTCCAAGCAGTGCAGCAACCTGTGTCTGCGTATAGTCCTCAAAATACCTCATTTTTATTATCTTCTGCTCCCTTTCAGTAAGTGCTCCTATAAGTTCCCCAACCACTATATTGTTTATGACATTCTCGCTATAATTATCCTTTCCCTCAAGCTTATCTAACAGACATATCTCGTTGCCATCTTTCTGATATACAGTTTTATATATAGATTCAACTGTTTCATTAGCACCCATGGTCACTACTATATCCTCAACATCTATGCCTGTCTTTTCTGATATCTCATCTAATGTAGGTTCCCTGTTTAATACTGCCTTTAATTCTTCAGATGCCAGCATACATTTGTAACTGTTTTCTTTGATACTGCGGCTTACCTTAATTATCCCATCATCTCTTAAGAATCTTTTAATCTCACCTGTTATCATCGGTACGGCATATGTTGAAAACCGCACATCATAATCCATATTAAAATTATCAACTGCCTTTATAAGACCGATACACCCTATCTGGAAGAGATCATCCATCTCAACTCCCCTTCCTTTAAATCTCTGGATTATACTCCATATAAGACCACTGTTTTCTATTATCAACTGTTCTCTTGCCTGCTTATCATCATTATGTGCCTTCATAATCAGCTCTTTAGTGTGATCACAAGCATGCACACTCATTCTATCTGTTACTATCTCCTATCTTTTTCTTCATAATAATGGTTGTCCCTTTTTGCTTCTTTGAACATACCTCTAATTCATCCATAAAAGCTTCCATAAATGAGAATCCCATTCCAGAGCGTTCCTGTTCTGGCTTTGTCGTAAATAATGGTTCCATCGCCCTATGTATATTTTCTATTCCAACCCCATCATCTTTTATTTCTATGGATATCTCATTATCTTTAATTCCAAGTGTCATATATACTTTTCCTTCTTTTCCATCATATCCATGCACTATACTGTTTGTAACCGCCTCTGATACAGCAGTTTTTATATCCGATATCTCCTCTATTGTTGGATCTAGTCTGGTAACAAATGCCGCTGCTGCCATTCTTGCAAAGCTTTCATTTTCAGATCTGGCATCAAATATTATCTCCACATTATTCTCATGCATTCTATATATCCCTCCTGTTTTCTTTCTTCACTGCATCACCAATATTATCATATATATATACAATCTTATGTAGTCCAGATATAAGAAGTATACGTTTAATACTTTCATTAACGCCAGCAACTGATATATCACCATTATCCCTTATTTTCTTATATCTTCCCATAATAAGTCCTATTCCTGCACTATCCATAAAACCAACCTTGGAAAAATCTATTATAATCCTGTTAACCCCTCTTTCATCGATTATGTCATCAATAACCCCGCGCATCTCATCTGCCAGATGATGATCCAGTTCCGCGTT
>DJDY01000050.1 GCA_002435585.1 Lachnospira sp. UBA5912 | reverse complement strand
TCCAAGTGAAGCTTCTGGCATCGTTTATGTATACGCACCTGCTTTTCTCATATATATGATATCGTCCGTATGTTAACCGAATGTGTGCTAAACAGTAATATTCTTAAAATTCCATTCCATTCTCACTTATAGCATTATAATACATAGTCAGTGGTATAAAACTCTGTGCAAACCCTTTTCCTGAATTACCTTTACATATAACTGCATCATCTATAATTGTCTTTACACCCACTGCTCCACCTGATGTTTCATTTATAGCTTTACTGAATGTTTTTAGTCCATATTTTAAATATGTCGCATCCCCTGTAAGTTCATAAGCTATTGCCAGAGATTCTAGCAGAAGTGTATTGTTTCCATTCCTTGCAAGACTAGGAAGCTCTTTATAATAAAATAAACCATTATCCATATAACAGTTCTCAACAAGATCATCCACAGCATGTATCAACATCTGTTTTATATCTTCCCTTGGGAACACTCTGTAGTACCTCATAACGCTTCCAACTGCTACTGATATCATGAATCCTACTCTTATTGCTGTGTTATCTGTGTATGGTGATAACCAGTCTCCATATTCTTCTTCCCATTTCTTAAAGCTATCTATTATCCAGTCACATTTTGCAAGCCATTTCCTGTCATTTGTTTCTACATAAAGTGCCGTAAGTGTACGAAGTGCCCAGCCTGTTTCCCTGGCATTGGCTTCACCTGGCACCTGATACATCGGAGTTTCAAGAAGTCTTAGAACATTTTCACCGATTCCAACAGCTGCCTCATATCCTCTCTCGTCTCCTGTAAAATGGTAGTAGTCAAGAAGTCCTTCAACCCATTCATGTGAGCATACCATAACGCCATTCTTGCAATGTCCTGCTGTATGTTCCCACTGTCCTCCGATTCTTAAAGGGTTACTGCTGTAATGACATATATCAACATCCATCCAGTGTTTTGCAGCTACTATCATATAATCAAGAAATCTTCTTACACCTGTTCTTGCATACATAAGCGCACATGCATGTGGATAATCATATTCATTGTTACTCCAGACAGGTTTTCCACCGCCTCTTCCCTGAACGGTATAACCCATATCCACTGTATCACCCCAGTTAAGCATGCCATAGCATCTTGAATGTCCATCTGCTTTGGCCATAAGTGCTATTTCTACATCCTCATCATATTTATCTGGAAATACATCCAGCATCGCACCTGAATCTTTAAATACCTGTGGAGATATATATGGCCTGTCAGGCATCTGATATATAAGGCTTCTGTTATCTATCTCCCATATATGAGTTTGTGGACTATGCCAGTGTATAAGAAGGTTCTGTTCTTTTGCCATACCTGATTGCATAGTTATCTCACCTACGCCTTCCGGTACAAGCATGACAGCTACTCCTTCTGCACATGACTTGATTGCTTTAGGATAATTCTGCTGTGCCTGATGCACTGTTACACAGAAACCATCATCTGCATCTGTATAGTCAGCCATAAATGTTCCATATAGCACTTCTGCATAATGTTCATTAGCCTCTTTTATAAGATAGCTGTCATCTATTGTCTCATTTACTTCCTCACCATTCTTACCTATGATAAAGCTTGTCTTATAGTTTGAAGCAGCAACCATGGTTCTGATATCTGAAACCTGTGTCTTATGTTCTATCATATCAAGCTCACCTATTCCTCTTGTCATGAATATTGGGCCATTATTTTCAGAATTATCTGTAAGGATGTCTCCGCAGCCAGTTGAATCGTTGCCCGATGCCATATCTATGTGCTTAAGCTCATCTGTCAGCCTGCTTTCTTTTGATTTTTTAATATAAAACACAAGTGATTTTATATTAAGTACATCATCTGATGTATTTATTATTCTATAAGATATGTTAACCCATGGTTTTCCTGCATAGGCTGTGAGTCTTATCTCTGACTCTATCTTCTTATATTTTTTATTATCTCCTGCTTTACTTTCGTCTGTTTTTTCTTTATTATTTTCATCTTTAGCATCTATATATCCATCTTTAGCAGTATCAACAATATTATAAGCTTTAGCCGAAAGTGTTACCTCTACTGGACCCGGCTTTATTATTCTCCATGCTCCAATTGACATCTTATAGGAATTTCCTTCTTTGTCCTTAAGAACTGGTCCTTCAAAATTATCTTTAGTATATATCTTTCTTCCATCAACTAATTTTGTAAATATACTTTCAGAGTTATCAGATACATCAAACTCTAATTCTCCACTGTTTACCTTATAACCTGTATTAGTCTTTTTTATACACACTACAGCTTCCGACAAAGCTTTATCATTTATTATTTTATGTTCATTATTATATGCCTGCTTTGATATTATACTTTTATCAACATTTTCTGGAACTATCTGTGACTTATCAAACTGTTTACCATTTTTATCAACATACATTTTAGAAGCCTCTGCTGCTTTTTCGTACTCTTCTTTACTCACAGAAAGAACAACTTTTGTGCACTTGTTTGCTGGAAGATCCACCATAAAGCTCACAAAGAGGAACTTAATACTTTCATCATCATACTTTGCTGTTACCTCTGGTTGTACAAGACATTCCCTTCCATTCTGAAATATAGCTATCTCTGATGTACTTTTAAGCTCACCTTTCTTAAATGGAACTGCTATATTAACGCATTCCTGGATTCTTGGATATCTATATAACTTATCAAAATAAATATCTATCATATCTTATTCCTCCTATCTGCTTTTGCTTGTAGTGCACTTCATTATTTAAACAATAAAACTGTATTAATATTGAATTTTACTCATTTTTTTGCACATTTAACTTATATCTTATTATACTCACATTAACATCTGCTTATCTACTGTTAAGATTGTCCTTTTTATGATATTATACATATTAATTGACTTTTCTAAGATTATAATTAGAAAATCAGTGTAAAATACAAAACAGATTTATAATTAATTTTATTTGCAGAAAGGACTGTATACATTGAATTATGCCGAAATAAAATATAATGATATCGCTAATGGTCCAGGCGTAAGAACAAGTATATTCGTAAGTGGCTGCACGCATCACTGTAAGGGCTGTTTTAATGAAGTTGCCTGGGATTTTAATTACGGAAAACCATTTACCAAAGAAACTATTGATGAAATAATAGAATCAATGAAACCAGCTTATATAGCAGGAATAACGCTTCTTGGTGGTGAACCCTTTGAACCAGCTAACCAGAAAGGGCTTCTTCCTTTATTAGAAAGGGTAAGACAGGTATACCCTGATAAAGATATATGGTGCTTTACAGGTTATCTGTTTGATAAGGATATTATGGAACGTATGTATAACACCTATCCTGAGACTAAAAAAATGTTATCATATATCGACATATGTGTTGACGGGCAATTCGTTGAAGAACTAAAGGATATGATGTTAAAATTCAAAGGATCATCCAACCAAAGAACTATTGACGTGCAGGCCTCTCTTAAAGAAGGACATGTTATCATTGCTGATGGATTCTAAATCCATGGAGATATTAATTGAACAACCTTAACCCTACTAAGATATGTGAATATTGGGGAGGATTGTGAGATTGCGCAACACAAAATACCAATAAATATATAGAAATGAGGATTTTATTACTATGAAACAGAATGTAAATATCAAAAAGCTTACACCAAATGCTATCATACCTACTTATGGAACTGAATACTCTGCTGGTGCAGATCTTTATTCATGCATGACAGAAGCTGTATCTATAGCACCTGGCACAACTGAATTCATCAAAACTGGCATCGCTATGGAAATACCTGACGGACTTGTTGGTCTTATATATGCGCGAAGCGGCATGGCATGCAAAAAAGGAGTTGCTCCTGCCAACAAAGTAGGTGTTATCGATTCCGACTACAGAGGAGAAATAATAGTTGCTCTCTACAACCATTCTGATGTCGCTGTCACTATAGAACCTGGTGACAGAATTGCGCAGATTGTACTTGCCCCTTATGTAACAGCGGATTTTAACGAAGTTGAAGAATTAAGTGATACAGTTCGTGGAGAGGGTGGATTCGGGTCTACGGGAACCAAGTAGAAATATTGTTGTTTAGCACAGTTTATTTTTATTGACAAACGGATGCCATAAAGCTTGTGAGATATTT
>DJDY01000197.1 GCA_002435585.1 Lachnospira sp. UBA5912 | reverse complement strand
GCGTTCCAGAAGTATGGGGAAGCGTATATGATGTAAGAGATCTCTTAGATGCTTCTGTTAAGCTTATGGACGGCAAGTCACCTCTTGAAATAGAACTTCCTGGCGTGCTTGATAACATTAAGAAACCACTCCTTAGAAAGATAAAAGGAACTGTAATTGAAAAGGTTCTTAAAGACCATAATGTTATTAAGGATTATATGAAGTATTAATATAATCGATAGATATGGTATTTTAAGATAACGTAATATTTAAAAATGCAGTATTTTAAAATATTGTGGGAAGGTGTTGTACTATATCCATAATATTAAAAATATTCCTCATATAAAAAGCTCAGCCTCAGGCCGCTGGATAATTACAGCAACCTAGGGCTGAGCATTTTTGTGTATTAGTAAAGCACTTATGGCTGGGGCGCATATGATTTGATTATTTTAAGTTATCAAGAAGTGCAATTAAAGTAGCCTTATCATTAAGCTTAGGGTTCTCGATTACAATATCAAGCAGTGTATTGAGCGTATTACCAATTTCTGCGCCTTTAAGACCATATTCAATGAGGTCAACTCCTGTTATATCAAGGTCTTTAATTGTGAAGCAGTCACCTCTTTCAAGTATGTCCTCTGCCATACGCTGTAATGTATTCAGGTGGTTATACTTGGCAGGATTGCTTATAAATGTAATCTCTTCGCTTGCCTTAATAGAAGCACGCTGTAATCTTATCACTAACATAAAAATGTCACGTCCACACTGGTGAAGTGCTTCCCTGACAGCAGGTTCAGTTTCATCGATGTGAAGTGGGGCGTATGTTAATATCTTTACAACAGTATCAATAGTCTTATTATCCATTCTAAGATTTCTTAAAGCCGTTCTTGCCTCGTCAGGTGAGCATACAAAAAGTATTGAAGCTAATCTAAGCGGAAGCTCATTATCAGTATATTTGCAGGTAAGAAGCAGCTTTTTAGCATATCTGCCGGTAAGATTATCTGCTATTACAGGCAGGATATTATTAAAAAGACCTGTTGTTGCATAAAGGCTGCAATAATCAGGATTATCTGATAAAAGTGTCTTTTTAAGCTCTACGCATACACGCTCCATACTGACTTTATCTATATTGCGGTTAAGCTTTTCAATAGCCTTAAATGTATCCGCTTCAATTGTAAAGCCAAGCTGTGCAGAAAATCTTATGGCTCTCATCATTCTTAAAGCATCTTCTGTGAAACGCTCAACGGGGTTGCCAACGCATTTTATTATGCGGTTATTAATGTCGTCTATTCCACCATATTCATCGACAAGTCCTGTTTCATTATTGTAAGCCATAGCATTTATTGTAAAATCACGTCTGCATAAATCGTCTGTCAGCCTGTCGGAGAATTCAACAGAAGATGGGTGTCTGCCGTCTTTGTATTCGCCGTCAATTCTGTAGGTTGTAACTTCATATCCGACATTGTGAAGCATAACTGTTACTGTGCCGTGTTCAATTCCTGTATCAATTGTCTTGTTGAAATATTCTTTGATATCAGAAGGGAGTGCAGAGGTTGTTATATCCCAGTCGTTAGGAGTGAGTCCCATAATAGAATCGCGGACACAGCCGCCGACAGCATAAGCCTGATGGCCGTGGCTTTTAATTGTGTTGATTATAAAGTCAACATCATTAGGCATATCAATTTTAAAATTACTATAATCCATACTTAATTACCAATCTTTAAATTTCTAAATTTTAATCTGATTTTTATTTTTAAATCTTTAATTCTGTTATTTGTGTTATATAAAATTAGCAATACTTCGCATTATTACTGTCCCTAATTCTAACAAAAAAAACTATGTTTGTCACTGAATGGCAAAGCATTTTTTATTGAACACGCGCATATGATAAGTAGGCCTAGTTGGATTGGAGGGTATATTCGTGAATGAGAAATCAGAAAAGGTGTTAGAACAATATAATATCAGCATTAACCGAATGATAAGAGGCAGGGGCGGTATTATTATTGCAACTGGACAGGGGTATAAGCTTTTTACCCAGTGTGAGAAGCCTGATAAGTATTATGAGAGGGAGAATAATATTACACAGATATTAAAATCAGCGGGATTTGGCAATACAGATACATATGTAAGAAATAATGAGGGACAGCTTGTGTCGCAGGACGAAGATGGCAGAAGGTATATTTTAAAAGACTGGTTTGATGCGAAGGAAAGTGATGTAAAGGATATTGGGGATATGTGCAGGGCTGTGAGTATGATGGCGTATCTTCATATGGCGTTAAGAGAGGCTGGAAGCGGGCTTAAGATTAATCCGTGCGGAGAGCCAGAGTACAGGGAGTATACACAGGCAGAGCTTAAGGCGTGCCAGGACAGGAAGGAAACAGCGCTAAGAAAGACATATGTAAAGCACACCAGGGAATTAAAGAAAGCTTACAATTATCTTAAGCAGAAAAAAGGCAGACAGACATTTGAACAGCTGGCATTTAAGCATATCGGGGACTATTATGAGGAGGCGTGCAATGCAAGCGAGAGGCTTATGGACGAAAGATTTGATGAGAGGCTTGAAGATGCGGCGGTAAATGGCGAGATTTCGCACGGAAGCTATACCTACCATAATGTGCTTATTAGTGGAAAGGATACTTATGTTGTTAATTTTGACAGATATAAGAATGAGTGCCAGATTAGTGATTTGTAT
>DJDY01000213.1:3511-4397 GCA_002435585.1 Lachnospira sp. UBA5912 | reverse complement strand
AATCTATAAGTCACGAAAAAATTCAACTTAATTCTTCAACTTCCACCTGACATCTTTTCCTGCAGAATGCAATTCCATATACAATAATCCTGTTACGTCCATTATTACGTAAACGTTCATCATATCTTTTCTCTTTTATCTGTGAAAGTGCTTTCTTACAAGCCGCATCCATCCCGGAAACTGTCAATGAATACTTCAATTCGATAATAATTCCTACATCCAAATCCTCTGGTTCTATTAAAATATCACAGAACCCATCACCCGACTCAACATTGGACAATATAAGCCATTCTTCCTCACTACGAAGCATTCCCAATAACATGCCATGATAAAAATTCTCCTTCTGGTTATCACGTGCTTTAGTATCAAGAACACTTATCGTTTTGCTTAATATCATATTAAGCTGTATCTGAACAACATCTGCATCCCCCTTAGTCAATGCATTACAAAGTATCTTTACAGATTCATTCTTACTAAGCACTGTATCTTTAAACCATTCTTGTATCTGAAAAACATAAACCTGCCTGATTTCCCTGTTAGGAATTCTCAGCTTATATATCCCCTTTTTAGATTTCCCCACCTGTGTAAGATACCCTGTTGTAAACAACACACTCCACAGATTATCAATACTTTTATCTATTTCATCATAAGTCAGTTCCTGACGGATCATCTTTTCAATAATCTCACCTGCAACCAGATGCTCTATCTCATCTCTCGTTGTTTTATCCGCTTTGTCAATAAATCTTTTAATCAGATCGTTACCACTTGTGTTAATCCAGTAAGACTGCGGTTCTGCATCTGGTTCTGCACATAAACGATCAACATGATTAACCACGTCCCATGGACAATACACATCTGCATCCCCAAAGCGATAACCGTCATACCA
>DJDY01000213.1:0-3356 GCA_002435585.1 Lachnospira sp. UBA5912 | reverse complement strand
GAAAGTACCTTAAAATTATTCAAACCAGTAAATATACTTTCCTTTGAAACACGCAAACAACCTGTCAATACGGCAAACTGCAAAAAATCATTTGTTTTCAATGCTAATCCAAGCATTGCACGCATCAGTGAAACCATCTCTTTATAATATCCATTCTGAAAAGCCTTATCAAGTGGCACATCATATTCATCTATCAAAATGATAGTTTTAGTTTCATAATGCTTATATAAAAGTTCCGACAACACCTGCAAAGAAGATATAAGAACTTCCTCACCCATAACATATCTGCCATTCTGTATGATGGTCAATGCCCGGTAAATATCTTTATCTTCCTCTGTCAGCTTATCACTATCCAATAAAAATGAGAATCTTCTGGCTTCCTTACCTATCAAATCACAAAGCCTGTATTTTGCATTTTCATATTGCAAACCCTCTACACTTTTTAATGAAAGAAATATCACTGGAAACTTTCCCATATACTCTTCACATATCTTTTTGTTTTGTGTAATATATAACCCATCAAACAATGTCTTATCAGTTCCAACTTCAAAAAAATATCGAAGCATGCTCATATTTAACGTCTTACCAAAACGGCGCGGTCTTGTAAAAAGATTCACCTTAGCCCACTGCTCTAAAAGCTGTTCCATAAGTCTGCTCTTATCTACATAATAAAAACCTTCACGGCGTATTTCTTCAAAACTCTCTATTCCAACTGGTAACTTTAATTTTTCAGTCATATAATAACCACTCCTATAGAAAACCAATATCAATAACCTCTGGCTATTTTGCTATATAAATCAACAATAAAACATATGCAAAATTCGTAATAATAGCTATATAGTAAAAAAGCCTTTAGAGTTATTATACTCTAAAGGCTTTAGGGTTAGCAAATAAATTATTAAGTTAATCACTAATTCACATAACCGTATAGCTGCCACGACCATTTTTAGTAAGGTATAAAGTTTTTCCAACCTGAACAAATATATTAACCATATAAATATATATTATACTTTAGTAACGATAATAATTCCTGTTCCCTCCACACTAACAACCTTTTCTCCTGCTGTTATGAAGAAACTATCACCAGCCTTATAATCCATTACATTATTACCAACAGCTATTTTACCAGTGCCCTCTATAATAATAATACTTCTAAACGACATGGCATCTACACTAATATTAACTTTACCTGGAATAATAATATCTGAATTATCTGTGATTGTTCCAAGTACATACTTATAACATTCAAAATACTTGCAGCTTACAAGAAGTTCTGCGCCCTCCGATACATCAGCACTATTTCCACTCACAAACGGCTTGTACTTCTTAACATCAACTACATCAATAGCCTTATCGATATGCAGTTCTCTTCTGTTGCCAAACTTGTCCCTTCTGTCATAATCGTACATTCTGTAAGTACAGTTGGAATTCTGCTGAATCTCACAGATAAGAATTCCTGCTCCTATTGCATGAATAGTTCCAGCTTTCACCATAACGCAGTCACCCTTATGTACCTCTATCTTATTAAGAATATCTGTTATGGTATTATTCTCTATGCGCTCTCTTATCTCTTCCTTGCTTGAATCCTGCTTAAGTCCACAGTAAAGATATGACCCCGGTTCGCAGTCAACCACATACCACATCTCATTTTTTCCAAACTCATTTTCATTCTCAAGGGCATAATCATCATCAGGATGAATCTGGATAGATAAATCTTTCTTGGCATCTATGAACTTTATTAGTACTGGGAATCTGTCAAGTGAACTGCTCTTCCAGCCAACAACTGAATCACCATATTTTTCGATAAATTCTCCAAAATACATGCCGGCAAATGCACCTGATGCTATAACTGACTGTCCATCTGGATGTGCCGATAACTCCCAGCTCTCGCCTATGATATCGTAATCGCATTTCTTTCCAAATACTGTGCGGAGCTTTGTGCCTCCCCACAGATTGTCCTTAAATGCTGGCTCAAGTCTCATAATATCTGCTATATTCACAGGTGTGTTTCCTTCATCAACATTTACAAAATCAACATCCTTCTTGCGCTCAAACTCAGCTTCACTCATAATCTCACCGATGCCCGTTTCAATAATGATAACATTGGAATCAGTAAGATTACATACCCTGTGTGCTACTCCTATTGGAACACTTACCGTATCATTCTTGGAATATTCCCTTACCTCACTGCCTATCTGGATTGTTGCTGTTCCCTCAACTATCGTCCAGCTCTCAAGCCTGTGCTCATGCTTGTGCAGCTTCATGCACATCTTAGGATATATCGTAACCTTCTTAACCTTATAATGCTCTGATGATGTCAGAATTTCATGCATTCCCCATTGCCTGAACATCACTCTTGAATTATCAAAATAAGGCTTATATTCTTGAGAATGCTCTCTTGCAATAGTTTTTATATCATCTATGTGCTCCCTGTCTGATATATATGTTGCATCATCTGTATTGACTACTGCAATATCCTTAACATTGTTAGCAACAATCAGATGTTTAGAAGCTGTATTAAGCAGCAGAACATCTTCACAATTATTGTTTATTATGTTTCTCTCATAAACAGCTGTTCCAAGCTCTGATACATCATACACATCATCAACATCTTTATAGTTAAAATGTGCTTCAACAGGTGTAACATTATCCATTCTGGCAAAAAGTTCTGCCTGCATACGATAATGTGGGAACTGCTCCATGATATTCTCTGGAACAGTTATGTTACGTCTTACTGTCTTCAGTCTGCGCCTTGCCTTTTTCTTAAGCTGACAAACATCAGGAAATATCTTCTGCAATGCATGATTAAATGTACCAACCATACATACATATATCCCAGCATGGTCATCAACATCATCAACGCTTAAGTCACGTACTATATTAGCTATCGAACCATTCTTTGCTATCTCCTTGGCTCTTATAATAGAATCCTTATAGCTTCCATCATCTATAATAAGGTCTGACACTGTTACCATCATTATATCTGATGCATTCATAAATGCAGATGCCAATGAAACCGCAGCAAATGTTCCACAGTTCTTACTCTCATATATAATCCTGTATCTTAATCCCTGAAATGCCTTAAGTTGTGATTCCATAATTTCCTTGTAACTCTCATTAGTCACAATTATGAACTCATCAGCAAATGGTAAATTACGAACTATCGTATCTTGTAACAGTGAACGTCCTTCGCATATGTTAAGGAATTGTTTGGGATAATTTTTTCTTGAAAGTGGCCATAGGGTGTTGCCTATGCCACCGGCTAGTATTACGCATTTCATATTTAATCTCCTGTAATAAATACATTATATATTATGCATTTATTATTCAACTATATTTCTCCAATACTCAAGAGT
>DJDY01000216.1 GCA_002435585.1 Lachnospira sp. UBA5912 | reverse complement strand
ATTTACAACTATGATCAATGTTATAGTCATTGCAGTTGGTGGTGCCGGCATAGCTAAGGGCTGGGTCAATCTTACTGATTTCGTGACATTTTTGTTGTATATTAATATATTTACTGAGCCTGTCAAGGTGCTTATTGATTTCACAGAACAGTTCCAGAATGGATATTCAGGGTATGAAAGATTTCTTGAGATATTATCGGTTGAGCCGGATATCAAGGAAAAGCCAGATGCAAAAGAGCTTGCAAATGTTAAAGGTGCGATTACGTTTGATAATGTATCCTTTAAGTATAAGGATGGAAGTGATGAAGTATTATCAGGAATCAATCTTTCTATAAAACCAGGCGAGTATGTTGCGCTTGTCGGACCATCTGGTGTTGGCAAGACAACATTATGCTCGCTTATACCAAGATTCTATGAGGCAACAGGTGGAACTATAAGAATAGATGGAACAGATATAAAGGATGTTACCTTAAAAAGTTTAAGAGATCATATAGGTGTTGTACAGCAGGATGTTTATCTTTTTATGGGAAGCATAAAGGAGAATATCAGATACGGGCGGCCAGATGCAACTGATGAAGAGGTTATAGCAGCAGCCAGGCTTGCCAATGCACATGATTTCATAGAGTCGTTTGAGAATGGATACGATACAGATATCGGTCAAAGAGGTGTTAAACTTTCTGGTGGACAGAAACAGAGAATTTCTATTGCGAGAGTATTTCTTAAGAATCCACCTATACTTATATTTGATGAGGCAACCTCGGCACTTGATAATGAAAGCGAGCAGATAGTCCAGGAATCTTTAGAGAAGCTTGCGAAAAACAGGACAACTCTTGTTATAGCACACAGGCTTACTACTATAGAGAATGCCGAAGAGATACTCATGTTAACCGAAGAAGGTATTAAGGAAAGAGGCACGCATAAGGAACTTATGCAGCTTGACGGTGAATATGCACATATGGTTAAGATTCATCAGAAATAATTATGTTCAGATAAAAAAACAATAATTTAATGGAAAAGTATGCTTTATTATAGTATAGTAATAAAGTACATTTTTATTCTATGATGCAATGGTCAAAAGCCTAGAAAGTTATTAGTGTCTGTGTGATAAGACTGTTAGTATCATATTAAAAAGCTATAGAGTATCGTGAGAGATGATTGAATAAATATATGATAGTTTGCAGTCTGTCAGGATATGCAGGCCGTCGTAGTATTAGAAACAGAATGGAGATTATTATCATGGAAATGTGGGATATATATGATGCCAATAAGAAGAAAACAGGCAGACTTATGAAAAGAAATGATTGGTGCCTTAAGGATGGAGAATATCATCTTACTGTGCTTGGTGTTATTAAAAGACCAGATGGAAAGTTCCTTATAACACAGAGAGTTATGACAAAGGCATGGGCGCCTGGCTGGTGGGAAGTATCAGGAGGTGCAGCACAGGCTGGTGAAGAGTCAGTGGAAGCTGTAAGAAGAGAAGTTCTTGAAGAGACCGGCATAGATGTATCAGATGCTGAGGGCGGATATGTATTTACATATAAAAGAGAGAATCCTGGTGAGGGGGATAATTATTTTGTAGATGTATACAAGTTCATCAAGGATGTTAAGGATGAAGATGTACATGTGCAGACAGAAGAGGCTCTTGGATATAGATTCGTTACTAAAGAGGATATAGAAAAAATAGCTGCCAGGGGGGAGTTCCTACATTATGATAGTATAAAGCAGGTGTTTGAAGACTGATAGATTAAGTCAGCTGGAATGACAGATATTTATTATTTACTATTGGAAATTGTTTTGTTGTTTGAATAAACGGATGGTTAAATAAGTATATTTGGAGATATAGATATGAATATAAATAGTGTTGAGGGGAATGAAAAATATATAGTTAATGCATATGAAGCGGATGCTAACAGATATTCTATAAAATGTCAGTTTCTCACAATGATATTTCCGTTCATTACATGGATTCTGAATTGTGCAGGGATATTTACAGTAGAAGGAAGGCTTATGTTTATGAGCCTTTTGTTATCCTTTATTGTAACAGTGCTTACTGTTATTATATGTACGGTACTTGGTATGGATAACAGGCTTACTAAGTATTTTGCGATGGCGGGAATTGTTATTGCCATATTTGTACAGTCTTCACTGCTTACTTATCATATGTATCTTCTTATTGTATTACCAGTTATATATTCATTGCAATATGGACAAAGAAAAATGGTTTATTATACATATATTCTAAGTGTAATAGGACTTGCCATATCTGTGTATATCGGATACTATGATGGCCTGTGTGATGCCAACATGGTTGTACTTACAAGAGGAACAATAAAAGAATACGTTGATGCAGGTGGAACTATGTTTAATGCAGCCCCTGTTAATAGTAATCCAGCACTCAAACTATTTTTATATTTTATTATACCGAGGGCAATGTTGCTTTTGGCTGTAGTACTTATGGTAGTACACATATCTGATACTATAGCAAGTAAGGCTGTGAATGAGGAACATCTTAAATATCTTTCTGAGATTGATGATATGACGGATGTATATAACAGGAATAAATATCTTGATATGATAAGAGATTATTACCCACATGTGCCAGAGATTTCTGTTATATTCTGGGATGTTAATGGTCTTAAGCATACAAATGATAAGCTTGGACATGAAAGTGGTGATGTCCTCATAAAAGGGATAGCATCCTCGATAATAAGAGCTGTAGATAATGCAGGTATGATATATAGAATAGGCGGGGATGAATTCGTTGCAATCCTTGAAAGTAATGATGATGATAAGGTTGAGGATATCATAGCAAGATATCATAGTATTGTTGATAAGAAAAATGAGAATCGATATGATGGCATAGAGATATCAGCATCGGTTGGTAAAGCATATGGCGAAGGAAGAAATATTGAAGATATTGTGAAAAAAGCAGACACCAATATGTATATCCAGAAGAAGAAATATAAAAAGGCAAGAGAATAATAAGAAAGCACTGAAGGAAAGAAGAATCTTCCAATCAGTGCTTTTTTATTATATAATATTAGCAGTTAAATCTATATAATTCTATACATATACATATACATATCATGAATTATAATGTGAATATATATTATAACAGTACGGCATTAAACAGGACATTATTCATAATTAATATGACACAGGGGCAGAATGAGAAAAGCTTATTATGAGCCTGGATTTTTGATGCTGGCATCTTAATATATTAATATAAAGAACAGGAGAGTACATATGCTTAAATACTTAAAAAAATACTGGATATTTACAATACTTGCACCTCTTTTTATGATTGGGGAGGTCAGTATGGATCTTATCCAGCCCAGGCTTATGAGCCGCATAATAGATGAAGGAGTGCTTGGGGTTAATAGTGGTGGTGCCGGAAGTCTTAATATAGTACTTAATACGGGAATAAGAATGATACTTTTAGTGGCTATAGGTGGATTATGTGGTGTTATGTCAGGAGTGTTTGCCAACCTTTCTGCACAGCAGTTTGGCAATGATATAAGAAAAGATACATTTAAAAGAATTATGTCGTTTTCATTTGAACAGACAGATAAGTTTTCAACGGGATCTCTCATAACAAGAGTTACTAATGACATAACTCAGCTACAGAATTTCGTGATGCAGTGTATGAGAGGATTTGTGCGGACAAGTATGCTGTTTATAGGTGGTATTGTGTGCATGATAGGACTTAATATGGAATTCGGACTGGTAATAGCGTGTGCGCTTCCTTTCATAGTTGTATGTGTTGTTTATTTTATAGCAAAGTCTAATCCAAAGTTTACTATACTACAGAAGAAGCTGGATAAACTGAATAATGTCATGCAGGAAAATGTGTCAGGTTCACGTGTTGTAAAGGCATATGTCAAGGAGGACTATGAAACAGATAGGTTTAACAGGGCAAATGATGAACTTGTAGGAACACAGCTTGATGTGCTGTTATTGTTATCTTATATGACACCAATTATGAATATAATACTCAACTTATCAGTGGTTGCTGTAATTAAAGTGGGAGGAATACAGGTTGCAGCAGGTAATGCAACACCAGGTAATGTTATGGCTGCTATTACATACTGTTCACAGGTGTTGAATGCAGTTATGCGTATGACTATGATATTCCAGACGGCATCAAGAGGAGTTGCATCTAAGAAAAGAATTATGGAAGTATTAAACTGCGACCCTGCTATAAAGGATGGTTTATTTGATGGGGAAACAATAGTTAAAGGAAAGGTTGAGTTTAAGAATGTATCATTTGCATATCCGGGAAATAATGGATCAAAAGTCATAGAGGACTTCAGTCTTGTTATATCTCCGGGTGAGACTATAGGTATACTTGGTGCTACAGGGTGTGGTAAGACAAGTCTTATAAATCTTATTCCACGATTCTATGATGTTACTGAAGGTGAGGTACTTGTTGATGACGTGGATGTAAGAGATTACAGATTAGAGACGTTAAGAGGTAAAATATCAATTGCATTACAGAAATCAGAAGTGTTTACATCAACTATAGCTGATAACATATCATGGGGATGGCAGGAAGCCACGCAAAATAAGATAGATGAAGCAGCGGATACTGCGCAGGCAACAGAATTCATACAAAGCAGACCAGATGGGATTAAGACTCTTGTAAGTCAGGGAGGACATAGTCTGTCAGGTGGACAAAGACAAAGAGTTGCTATTGCAAGGGCAGTTATTAAGCCAGCTGAGATACTTATATTTGATGATGCAACAAGTGCGCTTGACCTTAAAACAGAGGCAAACCTTTATAGTAAGCTTGCAAAGAATAAAAAGAATGTTACAAAGATAATAATAGCACAGAGAATAGCCTCTGTAAGAAATGCAGACAGGATTGTTGTCATGGATAATGGAAAACTTGTTGATGCAGGAAGCCATGAACAGCTTATGAAGACAAGCAGTATATATAAGGATATATATGATTCGCAGTTAAAAAAATAGGTTTATGCTTAATATTAATGGGAATTCAAATATATATGTGTATATAAAATACACATTTTAAGTATTGTATGAGGAGACTTGCGTATGAAACAGGAAGAGAGCAGACAGGCGCAGATGAATAATTACAGGGCTTTTGGAAGAAGACCAGGTAACAGAAATATGACGGTTGAAAAGCCACAGAATGGAAGGAAAACATTAAAAAGACTTATTGGTTATTTTGCATCAGAAAAGAAAATGATGCTTATGCTAATACTCGCGGTTGTTGTGGTGGTTATGTGTTCAGTGTATGCACCAAGACTTCAGAGTAATGCCATAGATGCAATCACAGCAGCACAGTGGAAGCTGCTTACGCCCATACTTATAACTATGATTATTGTTTATGTGGTTCATAGTATATGCACATACTTACAGAGTAAGTTAAGTGCGGTACTAAGCCAGAATATTGTCAGTAAAATGAGAAGAGATTTATTCCAGAGTATAGTTAATCTGCCTATACGATATTTGGATACTAACAGTCATGGCGATATAATGAGCCGTATGACTAATGATATAGAGAATATTTCAACAACAGTATCACAGTCAATGAGTTCCCTGCTTTCGGGCATACTTACTATAATAGGAACTGTTATTATGATGGTTGTTTTGTGTCCACAGCTTGCTGTGTTATCGTGTGTGACAGTTATATTAACTATAGTTGCAACTAAGTTCTTATCAAAGGCTATGAGAATATTTTTCAGGAAAAGACAGGTGCTGTTAGGACAGCTTAATGGTAATGTGGAAGAGATGGTAACCGGATACAGGACTGTGGTTGCATATAACAGACAGGGTCAGGTAGTCAGTGATTTTGATAGTGTTTCCGATGAACTTACAAGGGTTGGAATAATAGCTGAGATTCTTGGTGGTTCCATGGGACCTGTTATGAATGTTATTAATAATATTGGATTTGTTATAATAGCTGCTTTTGGCGGATATTTTGCAATCAATCATATAATATCAATAGGTGTTATATCCGCATTTATAGTGTATGCCAAGCAGTTCGGACGGCCTATAGATGAACTTGCACAGATATATGGACAGATTCAGACGGCTATAGCCGGCGCAGAAAGGGTATTTGCTGTTATGGATGAACCACTTGAGGATAAGAGTGGAAAAAAGACTATTGATGATTCTAAGGGTGTTATAAGGTTTAAAAATGTCAATTTCTCTTATACACATGAAAAACAGGTTCTATATGATTTTAATCTGGAAGTAAAGGCAGGGCATAAGGTTGCACTTGTCGGTTCTACAGGAAGTGGGAAAACAACGGTTGTTAATCTTCTTATGAGGTTTTACGATATTGATAGCGGTGAAATACTGATAGATGATGTTAATATAAAGGATATAGATTGCAGCAACTTAAGAAAAAATACGGCAATAGTACTTCAGGACACTGTACTTTTCGCAGATTCAATACGGAATAATCTTAAGTATTCAAACAGCATGGCAACCGATGAACAGATGTATGAGGCTGCCAGAATGAGTAATTGTGATAATATGATAAGAAAAATGCCAGATGGTTATGACACACAGCTTGCATCAGAGGGAGAGAATATATCACAGGGACAAAGACAGCTTCTTTCTATTGCAAGGGCATTTCTTGCACAGCCAAAGATTCTTATATTGGATGAAGCAACATCAAGTGTTGATACAAGAACTGAAAAACATATACAGGATGCCATGGTTAACCTTATGAAAGACAGGACAAGTCTGATAATAGCTCACAGACTTTCAACCATACAGGATGCTGATCTTATAGTCGTTATGGATGATGGAAGGATAGTTGAAACTGGTAATCATGAAGAACTTCTGGCGAAGAAAGGCAGATATTACCAGCTTTATATGACACAGTTTGCAGGACAGGCTACTTAGTGATATAATCATATATTACGATGCTATATAGTAACCAATAAAAGATTATGAGCCATAGGAGTGATAATATATGCAGAAAAAGAATCATAATATGAGAACAGAAAAGAAATCAAGTATTAAGAACAGTGCAACAAGACTTATACTCATAGCATTGCTTGTTCTTATTCAGACAGGGTGGATGATATTTCTTATGTCGAAACTAAATACATATTCAACAGCTATAACACTTACATTGACTTGTATAGCTGTCCTTATAGCACTTAAGGTGTTTGGAACGCATGTTAATTCAGCACAGAGAATGCCATGGCTTATAGTTATAACAGCAGTTCCATTCTTTGGGATATGTATTTATCTGTTGTTTGGACGCTCAATAGTAACAAAGGGGATGAGAAGAAGATTCAATGGAATAGAGGCTGATATACTTGAGAACAAGCTTAGTCAGGATGAGAAGATTATAGATGAACTTGATAAAAAAGACCGCGGTATAGCTAATCAGTGCAGATATATAAGCAACACAGCCAAATATCCGGTATATAAGAATACGGATATGGAATATTATCCAAATGCTTTGGAAAGCTTTGAGGCACAGTTAGAGGAACTTTCAAAGGCAGAAAAGTTCATATTCATGGAATATCATGCCATAGAAGATGCAATAAGTTTTGCCAAGTTAAAGAAGGTGCTTATAGATAAGGCTAAAAGCGGAGTTGAGGTTAGAATATTCTATGATGACCTTGGAAGTATATTTTTCCTTAATAAAGAGTTTATTAAGCGTATGAGAAAAGAGGGAATACAGTGCAGGGTATTCAATCCACTTAAAGTTATAGTTAATATGTTTATGAATAACAGGGATCACAGAAAGATTACAGTTATAGATGGAAAAGTTGGTTTTACTGGTGGCTACAATCTTGCAGATGAATATTTTAACATAACACATCCATATGGCTATTGGAAAGATACAGGTGTTAAGATAAAGGGAGATGCTGTAAAGAGCCTTACAGCAAGCTTTCTTACTATGTGGAATGCAATAGACCACACAGATTCACAGGAAGATTATGATAAATACATTGATGCAACTGATGGTACTTATGCTGCAGTATCAAAGGAATGCTATGTACAGCCATATTCGGATAATCCTTTAGGACATGACAGGATAGGTGAGGATGTATATCTTAATATATTAAAGAATGCAAAAGATTATGTATATATAACAACACCATATCTTATTATAACTGATGAGATGGAAAGAGAGTTAAGACTGGCAGTAAAACGAGGTGTTGATGTAAGGATTGTAACGCCAGGAATACCAGATAAAAAGCTGGTATATAAGATAACAAGGTCATATTATGAACCACTGTGCTCGGCTGGTGTACGTATATATGAATATACACCGGGCTTTTGTCATGCAAAGCAGTGGGTTTCAGATGATGAAGTAAGTGTTGTTGGTACAATCAATATGGATTTCAGGAGCCTTTATCTTCATTTTGAGAATGCTGTATTTACTTATAATAAAGAACTTGCAGCAAAGGTAAAAGAAGATATGCTTAATGATTTTAATGTATCACGTGAGGTTACGGCTGATTATGCTGTGGATGTTATAAGACCTCTTAAGCTTGGAACTTGTATGCTTCATATGATATCTCCATTATTATAAGGTTGTCATGGGTATGCGAAAAAGGTCTGGGTAATTTGTGGCATAAGCAACTCAGAATATAAATGATATAATTCATATATAAAACTGTATAAAAATTTATTCAGACTTGCAAGAGTTAGAAATTTATATATAATGGATGGTGACAGTGTGAGTGATGAAAAAGTATAAGTCATCCACTGATATAAATGCTGGTCTGATATATTAAAGTATCAGACATGATTAAGAAAGAGGTAAAAGGTGAAAGAGGAATTAGTTACGGTAAAAGTAGACCACCCCTTAGGAAGTACAGATGAGGACAACCCCTCGGCGGTGTATCCTATTAATGCAGGGTACGTTGTAAGTGAAAGTGATCTTGAACTTTCACAGCATGATGGGAATCAAAGGGCATATCTTGTCGGAGTTGATGTTGCAGTTGATGAATATTCAGGTGTTCTTATTGCGGTAGCAAGAAGGAGAGATGACTCTAATACGGTGTGGATTGTTGCACCGGAGAATATTCTTTACAATAAGCAGCAGCTTGAAGAAATAATATATTTTAAAGAGCAGTATTACGACAGCTTTATCGAAATGGTAGATGAAGAAATGTGGGATGCTTACGATGCACAGGAAAATAAACTTGGATATGAGGTTAGAAGGAGTATGGCTAAATCTCTTCCAGATGGTGTGTATCATGTTGTCGTTATGGTTTATACGATAACAAAGAGTGGAAAGGTATTAACAACCCAAAGGGCACGAAATAAAACATATCCTTTAAAATGGGAAGTCACTGGCGGTTCTATCATAGCAGGAGAATCTTCAAGGGAAGGCGCTTCAAGGGAACTGTACGAGGAAACAGGAATATCAAGGAAACCAGATGAACTTATTTCTCTTTATGAATATACAGATCATAATAAACATTGTATATATCATGGCTATCTTAATCTATGTGACAAAGAGGAACATATTACATTGCAGCCGGGAGAAACTATGGATTATAAGTATATTCCTTATGATGAATTCTTTGAATTTGTTATGTCAGATAGATTTATACCATCAGAACAGAAAAGATTTATGCGGCATAAAGAGCAGATAAAGAGCAGTATAATAAATAATCTGAAGAAAATATAAGAAAAGAGGATTGGAATATGTCTCTTAAAGAAATTGTATTAAAAAACAGATCCTATAGAAGATTCTATCAGGATAAGAAGATAAGTGAAGATGAACTTAAGGAACTTGTTGATATTGCAAGAAATGTTGCTTCTGGTGCTAACAGACAGCCATTAAGATATAAGCTTGTATGCGATGATAAGAACAATGAAAAGGTGTTCTCAACATTAAAATGGGCAGCTGCACTTACAGACTGGGATGGACCTGAAGAAGGTGAAAAGCCGGCAGGTTATATTATAATATGCAGTCCTGTTGATGTTAAAGCACCAAGAGATGAGGGAATAGCAGCACAGACGATACTTCTTTCGGCTACCGAAAAGGGATTTGGTGGCTGTATGTTTGCAAGTGTAAATATTCCGGAACTAAACAAAAATCTGGCGATTCCTTCTGAACTGAGTGCAAGAATGGTTATTGCACTTGGTTACCCAAAGGAAGTTGTGGTTATAGATGATGCATCAGAAGGTGATAACCTTAAATATTACAGGGATGAAAACCAGGTACATCATGTTCCTAAGTTAAAGCTTGAAGATGTATTATTATAGACCATATTATGATTTTAAAACATACATGATTAGAAAGAGATACATACATATTAATATGAATATTTGTATTTATGTGGGTATTACATAGCAGAGACTATGCATATGTGTGATGTGAGAAAAAGTGAGCATAATATATATAAAAGAAATCCGGTTTCGGTGTAGTATTATTCTACATTAAAAACCGGATTTCTTTTGATTAAGTCATTGTTACTATAGTGTTATGTGAAACACTATTAATCTTTTGTTGTATACAGCAAAAAGATGTATTGATTATACAATATATTAAAAGATGTGTCAAAAGCAAATTTTAATAATTATTTACAGATATGTATAAACAGAAAACATTATATTTCAGATTGCTTTGCAAGTTGATGGTAATTTCTAATAAGCAGTGGAAGCTCGGCTATAAGCATTCCAATCCATCCTGCAAGATATGACAGAGGGAGAGCTTCAATTCCCATACCAAGCAGAAGAACAAGTGGTATAGCAGCTATAACACGTACTCCCATATTGATAAAACTGCTAAGCAGTGTAATCTTAAGGTCACCAATACCGCGGAAATAACCTTGTATTCCGTTAGTGGCCGCTGGGAGAATGTACATAAACGATATAAGTCTTAAGTATCTTACACCATGTAATATAACTTCTTCATCTTTAACAAAGAGAAGCATAAGAGGTCTTGCAAGCAGAAAACATATAAGAAACAGAATAATTCCATATATGAATTCTAGTATCATTCCACATCTGAAACCCTCTTTCATACGGTTTAGCTTTCTGGCACCCTTGTTTTGCGCCATAAGAGCAGTCATGGCATGACCAATATTTTGTTCCGGTGTGTATGCAAAATCATCGATTCTGTTTACAACAGCGAATGCGGCAGCTACAGATACACCCATTGTGTTAACTATTGCCTGTATACCTATCTTTCCAAGCTGTACAGTTGCCTGCTGCATGGCCGATACCCATCCATAGCTTATCGTTTTTTTAAGAAGTGAATGGTCGAATACGAGCCATTTTTTACCAAGGCAGAGTATGGGAACCTTTTTCTGTATGTATATTATACAGAATATACAGCAGAACATTTCGCTTATAACTGTTGATATGGCACATCCATTACTGCCCATTTTAAGTACTATTACAAAAAATAAATCACCAAGTACATTGAGTACTGAGCTTGCTATAAGAAAGTACAGAGGTGTCTGGCTATCTCCTAAAGCTCTTAAAGTGCTTGAAAAGAAGTTATATAAGAATGTGAATACCAGACCAAGGAATATAATACGCATATATGATGTTGTAAGCTTCATAATAGAAGAGTCAACCTGAAGAATATGCAGTATTGGTACTGAGAATATTATGCATATCAGGCTTAATATTATGGAAAATACTACACCTGAAAGCATTGTTGTGCTAATCTGTCTGTGGAGCTTGTCATAATCTTTAGCACCATACTGGGTTCCCATAAGAATACTGGCACCCATACATAATCCGTTCAGGAAAAGAATCATAAGTGTCATAACAGGATTACATATACCAACTGCCGCAAGAGCCTCTTTGCCAACAAACTGTCCAACAATAATACTGTCTACTGCATTATATGTAAGCTGAAAAAGATTACCAAGAACAAGAGGAATAGTGAATCCTACAAGAAGAGGCATAATCTTTCCCTTAGTTAAATCTTTAGTCATAATTTTTAGTCCCTTTCGATTTTATTTCCTGTACATTATAAATACAGTTGCGAAAAAATGCAAAGAATTTTATACTGATAAATAAATGCTTAATTATGCTATAATATAGTGTAATGGTGAAAAGATGTTCGTGCGTGCACGATAAGACTTTTTTAAAATTATGTTTAGGAGGCAGTTGTGAGAGTTACAGGAGAAGATATGCAGCTATATGCTGTTACAGATACACAATGGCTTAATGGAAGGGATTTCCTGTCAGTGGTAGAGAGTGTTCTTGCCAATGGAGCTACTTTTTTACAATTGAGAGAAAAAAATGCGACACATGAAGAGATAGTAAAAAAGGCAATGGCAATAAAGCCTATTGCAAAGAAATATGGTGTGCCATTTGTTATAGATGATGATATATATGCTGCTAAGGAAGCAGATGTTGATGGCGTTCATATAGGACAGAATGATGTAGATTATATGACAGCAAGAAAGGTGCTTGGCGAAGGAAAGATTATAGGTATGACAGTCAAGACTAAAGAACAGGCAGAAAATGCTGTAAGAATGGGTGCTGATTATGTTGGAATGGGAGCTGTATTTCATACAAGCACTAAATTAGATGCTAAAGATATGAGCAGGGAAACACTTATAGAGCTTACGGATATGATGAATGATATTCCGGTAGTTGCTATTGGGGGAATTAATTATGATAACTGCGATTATCTACGGGAAACAGGTGTGAATGGTATTGCTGTTGTTTCGGCAATATTTGCAAGTGATGATTGTGGTAAGGCAACAAGACAGCTTTTTGTGAAAACAAGGGAATTGTTTGGAGTGAAAAGAAACATAATATTTGATATGGATGGAACACTTATTGATTCTATGCCTTTCTGGAGAAACAGTGCAAGGGAATATGCTGTATACAAAGGTGCGAAGCTCCCTGAAAACTTTGATGAGATTACTGGAGTTATGGATCTTAAGGAATATGCAGAATACCTTAAAAATGTACTTGGAATAGATACAGATCTTGAGCAGATAAGTAAAGCCGCAGTAGAGATTATGAATAAGCATTATGCAGTGGATATTCCAGCCAAAGAAGGTATGGCAGACCTTGTAAGAAGAGAATATGAAGCTGGAAGCAGACTGGTTATATTTACAGCATCAGAAAAAAGCAGCGTAGAAATTCTTCTTAACAGGCTGGGGATAAGAGACTGTTTCTATGATATATATACTGTATATGATATTGGATTAAAAAAGAGTGATAAAAACAGTTATCTTAAGGTTATGGAGCTTGCTGGTATGACTGTGGGTGAAACATGGGTTTATGAGGATATATTAAGAGGTGTCAGGGCGGCTAAGGAGGCAGGACTTAAAGTATGTGCCGTATATGATGAAGATTCTGCTCTTGACTGGGATGCAATCACGCAGCTTGCAGATAAGACACTTCTTAAAGCATGATGATAAAAAACGTGCATAGAAATGAGGATTAATATATGAAGAAGAAAGTAGTAGTAGGAATGTCAGGTGGCGTCGATTCATCAGTGGCAGCATTTCTTTTAAAAGAACAAGGATACGATGTTATAGGTGTTACCATGCAGATATGGCAGGACGATGCTGTTGAGACAACGGAGAATGGCTGCTGTGGGATATCAGCTGTTGATGATGCAAGAAGAGTTGCAGGTCAGCTTGATATACCATATTATGTCATGAATTTTAAGAATGAGTTTAAAGATAATGTTATAGATTATTTTGTGAAAGAGTATAAGGCAGGAAAAACACCTAATCCTTGTATAGCTTGTAACAGATATGTGAAATGGGAGTCACTGCTTAAAAGAAGTCTTGAAATAGGTGCTGACTATATAGCTACAGGACATTATGCAAGAATATGCCAGCTTGAAAATGGCCGTTATGCCATACGTAATTCGGTAACGGCTAAGAAAGATCAGACATATGCGTTGTATAATCTTACACAGAGTCAGCTTGCACACACTATTATGCCAATAGGTGATTATACCAAAGAACAGGTGCGTAAAATAGCTGAGGATAATAATCTCATGGTTGCACACAAACCAGACAGCATGGAGATATGTTTTGTACCAGACAATGATTATGCAGGATATATAGAAAGGACAACACATTACAAGTCTGTACCTGGTAACTTTGTTGATGTTGATGGTAATGTCATAGGAAAACATAAAGGCATAATTCATTATACGGTAGGACAAAGAAAGGGACTTGGACTTGCTATGGGACATCCTGTGTTTGTAGTAGCGGTAAGACCTGAAACTAATGAGGTTGTTATAGGTGAGAATAAAGATGTATTTTCTAAGACATTATATGCTAATAACCTTAACTTTATGTCAATAGATAAACTAAAAGGTTCTAAGCGTGCAAAGGGAAAGATACGCTATAGTCATGCAGGTGCAGATTGCACAGTAAGAATGATAGATGATAATACGCTTGAATGTACATTTGATGAACCGCAGCGTGCGATAACACCAGGACAGGCACTTGTGTTGTATGATGGTGAGTATGTACTTGGCGGTGGCGTGATAATATAACTATAATCCTGAAGGTTTAATATACAGATATCTCTTAATCATAGAAAGAAAGCAGGTTAAATATGGATAGATTGATATATATGGATAATGCAGCTACGACATCAGTAAAACCAGAGGTTGTGAATGTTATGCTTCCTTATTTTACAGATAATTATGCTAATCCATCAAGTATATATAATTTTGCACAGAAAACAAAAAATGCAGTAGAAGATGCAAGAACAATAATTGCTAAGATGATAGGTGCGGATAAACCGAATGAAATATATTTTACAGCAGGTGGAAGTGAATCGGATAACTGGGCACTTAAGGCTGCGGCTGAACATTTTAAAGATAAGGGTAATCATATAATAACTACCAGAATTGAGCATCATGCAATACTTCATACATGTGAGTGGCTTGAAAAGCATGGTTACGAGGTGACATATCTTGATGTTGATAGTAATGGATTAGTTAATCCTAAAGATTTCAGTGCAGCCATAAAGGACACAACTATTATTGCAAGTGTTATGTTTGCTAATAATGAAATAGGAACAATA
>DJDY01000042.1 GCA_002435585.1 Lachnospira sp. UBA5912 | reverse complement strand
ACACTGTTATGTCTTAATGGTGCTTCAAATGTAGCCTGTACTACTGCTTCCTTAAGAAGTGCTTCAAGTTCGCCGATAAGTGGGAACTTATTACCACACTTTACCCAGAACTGGAGTACACCTGTATCCTGACAGCTTGGACGGTTAAGTTCAACTGCAAGTTTCTGATTTTCAAACATTGTGTTATAGATTGTCTTAGATAAAGGACTGTCCTCCTTATCTCTTAACTCCTGAAGTTTTGCTATTACATCATCTGGAAGCTTCTTTGCTGTATAAGCAATAAACTTTGCCATGTAATCAGTAAGCTGTTTTACCTGTGCTTCTTTAGACATATTTATTCCTCCTTAAAATAATTGTATTATTGTTAATATTTTTCTGTTTGTTTATTTATGTATTATATGATATTCATATAATTTCTTAGGTATATGATATTTTCCATCTGCATTTGTATCCCACAAATGTATCTTCTATGGGAAGAATGGATATAAAATTGGTAACAGTATCATACTTACTACTGTTGCTACAAGTATGAGTGGTACACCTGATTTTGCATAATCTTTAAATGTGTATCCGCCTGCGCCTATTACCATAGTGTTGGCTGGCATTCCTATAGGTGTTGCGTAAGCACATGAACCACCTATTACACAAGCCATAAGTACTGCGCTTGGATCTGCCCCTATTCCCTCTGCTATTGATAAACAGATAGGAACCATAAGTGCTGTCGTTGCTGTGTTACTCATAAAGTTGGTTAATACGCAGCAGAGCATAAATACTACAAATGTTAATAAATATGGTGAAGGATTATCTCCTAATAATCCTATAACCTTATTAGCTATAAGCTCTCCGGCTCCAGACTTTGAAAGCGCTGATGCTAGTGAAAGTGTTCCACCAAATAAGAATATAGTCTTTAAGTCAATCGACTTAAGTGCCTGTTTCTCTGATATAACACCTGTAAGTATAAGTGCAAGTGCTCCGATACAGCCTGTTATGCATAACTTAATTCCTATTCTGTCTTCAAATATCATTCCAAGAAGAGTAAGTATAAGGATTATAAGTGATAACCACTGCTTCCACTTTGGTACATCGCTGAAGTCATTCTTACTGCTGTAAGCTGAGTCATCATCTGGCACTTTGTTATCTGGAAGGAGCTTGTATCCTACCAGTGCAAAGAATATTATACCTGCAATAAGTATTGGAAGTCCTACCTTTGCATAATCGAAAAAACCAAAAGACTTACCGATTTCCTGCATCGCTGACTGTGCTATAAGATTACCCGGCGCACCTATAAGTGAAAGATTACCTCCCATAGCTGCTGCAAACACAAGTGGCATAAGAAGTTTTGACCTTGAGTATCCTGACTTTGCTGCTATTCCTATTACAACCGGAATAAGTACTGCCGCTGTTCCTGTGTTTGAAAGCACTCCGCTCATAAAACCTACGATAACCATAATTGCTATGATAAGCTGCTTTTCTGACTTGGCAAAGTGTGTAACTATTCCACCAATCTTGTTTGCCATTCCAGTTTCAAAAAGTGCTCCACCTACTATAAACATTGCTACAAAAAGAATTACGTTGCTGTCAATGAACCCTGAAAATGCTGTTTTCCAATCAAGTACTCCTGTGACAACCAGCCCCACGCAGACTATCATCGAAGTAAGTCCTAACGGAATTTTTTCCCACATGAACATTATGATTGCAAACAACAAGAATAATAATGTTATTGTTGCATGACTCATAAAATATCCTCCATTCGTTATATATTCACTTTGAAAATATCCTGCCGGCTTTGTTATTTCCCTTTGCTTGATTGTATTATATGAAGACTTTTCCTTGTTGTAAATTTACAAAAAACTATAATGTCATAAATTTTTTTTATGCTTTTTTTACAATTTTAGACATATTTCACAAAAGTATGATATAATGAGCGCAAAAGAAAATACAAGTTGTTAATTTTTAACAATTGCACTATGTATACAAATAACGTATATTTCTAAAAAAATCAGAAAATTTACGTGAAACTATTATGAATTTAACTTTTATCTCTGACATTATCTATAAAACATATGAATGATAGTGTAAAGCATACTATAATAAAATGAGCTGACATGATAAGGTTCAAAATGAGCCTTGAAATGTAAATATAAAGGGGGAATGTTATGAAGATTGTACAATTAGAATACTTCTGTGCTGCCACAAGACTGCACAGCATAACTCAGGCTGCTGCCGAATTATATATAACACAGCCTGCTATATCTACTGCTATTAAGGAGCTTGAAAAGGAATTCTCCATAAACCTTTTTACAAGAACGAAAAACCACCTTTCACTTACTAAGGAGGGTGAAGTATTTTATCAGAAGGCGCAGAACCTTTTAGCAGAATACAACGATACTATGGAACAGTTTCACGATCTTGGCAAAGATATATCCACTTTAAGGATAGGCATACCACCTCTTCTTAGTACTATATTCTTTCCAGATATGCTGATTGAATTTAATAAAGAATATCCTGATATTCCATTTGAACTATTTGAATACGGCTCTATACGTGCTGCCAATATGGTTATAGAGGGAAATCTTGACCTTGCACTTGTAAATATGCATTTTTATGAAATAGATAAGCTTAACTCATATAAACTGATGACTGATAAGATTGTATTCTGTGTATCAAAAGAACATCCTCTGGCGAAGTGCCATGAGGTGACTATAGATATGATTAAAGATGAACCTGTTATTATGTATAACACCGACTCCGTACAGAATGAAACGCTTGATGCTGCTTTTAAGCGCATAAACACTAACCCTCACACAATACTGCACGCAAGCCAGCTATTTACTATAAGAAACTTTGTATGCAATAACTTGGGAGGGGCTTTTCTTTATGCCTCACTTCTTCGCAACCTGCCCGGTGTAACTGGTCTTCCCATAAGTCCTTCCATCACTCAGGATATAGGACTTATCTGGAAAAAAGGCAGTTACACAACTGACAGTGCTGAAAAATTTATTAACTATGCTAAAAATAGAAACTTCTGATATTTAACCTGATTTTTCATAGGCTATTCTTTCAGAACAAACCTTTACATTCATTCTTCTGTTCACAGAATTGCACCGTCATGGTAAGTACACAATGTTTCTGTCCATCGCCTGCAACTCTGTGAATAAGATGTCTCTTCCTACAGGCTCTTTCTTACATTCTCTGCTGCCGTATTATTGATTACTTATAACACGACAGCTCCTGCTCATAAAAATATCTATTTTATTTAATCATGATTTGTTTCAATTCATTTTCACACTAATGCTCTATAAGCTTTGATAGAACTTCTAAAAGCTTTGGAATCTCAATAGGTTTGGCTATAAAATCATTCATACCAGACTGCAACGCCTTTTGTTTATCTTCTTCAAAGGCGTTTGCGGTTACTGCTATGATTGGAATTGTAGCATAAGACCATGTTTTGCTTCGAATTGCCTTCGTAGTTTCATATCCATCCATAACTGGCATCTGTACATCCATCAGGATTGCATCATAATAAAAATCCGGTTTTTTCTCCAGTATTTTAAGACATTCCTTTCCGTTTTCTGCAAGTTCTACCTGTATTCCACGCCTTGTCATTATTTCTTTTGCAATCTCTGCATTTAATTCATTATCCTCTACAAGCAGTAATCTTAGGCCTGTAAGTATTGCGTTATGACCGTTGTCTTTTTTCTTTTCCAGCAGTTCCTCTGCTTTATATGCAATTGGGAATGTAAGGTATACTGAGAAAGTCGTTCCTTTACCACGCTCACTCTGAACCTCAATTGTACCATCCATCATCTCAACAAGTGCTTTAACAATCGGAAGTCCAAGTCCTGCTCCAACTACACTGCTTTCTGTACTCGTATGTTCTCTTGAAAACTCCTCAAATATATGTGGCAGATAATCTTTATCAACACCTATCCCATTATCCTTTATTACAAATGAATAACTGGCGTATCCCTCTTTATCTGACTTTAATTCTGTTATGGTAACAGATATATTTCCGCCCTGCGGTGTATATTTAATCGAATTACTTACAATATTTAAAACAATTTCACGCATCTTCGTTGTATCACAACATATATCTTCATGCATGATATTAAGGTTCCATACTATATTAAGATTTTTTTGTTCTATCTGTGGCTGTGATACTATCTTTAACATCTCAACGAAATTTCTAAGATTACCCTTTTCTTCCTTTAAAACTACTTTTCCACTTTCAATTCTCGCCATTTCAAGAACATAATTAATCAATGATAGCAGCATTGAATTAGATGCCTTTATTTTTTTTATATAATTAAGTGCAGTTTCTTTGTTATCAAGACTATCTTCGAGTAATTCTGAATATCCCATGATTGCATTCATAGGTGTCCTTATATCATGGCTCATGTTAAACAGAAAACGTGTCTTAGCCTCACTTGCCTTCCTTGCCTCCTTAGCCGTTTTCTCTAATTCAACTGCATATATAACCTCACGATACTTTCTCATCTCTACCTGTATATAACTGCCAGCAAGAATCAAAGATATGGCTATGCTTATTATACATTCAAGCATTTCTAACCCAAGCGGAATCCAGTTTTTCTTTGGAGCTATCTCGAAATACCATGTATCATTAGGTACACTGCAAGGAACAATCAGAGCATTTTCTACATCACCATATCCATCATCGACAAGTGTAACCCTGTTTCCTTCTGAATCTTTCTTCCATATGCTAAATCTATAACCTGCATCTGTTAACTTCTGTACTTCAAACTCTTCCATAAAGCTGTCCCAGTTTAATACAAGTATGGAAAATCCCCAGAATTCTTCATTATCTTCCCTGTAAATAGGGTCAAATATAAGTGCTCCTATTCCTCCCTGCTTTAACTCATATGGTCCTGCTATTGTATATTTGCCACTTTCTTTTGCAAGCAATGCTTCTCTTTTTCTTTCAGGAAGTTCTAACATGTTCATTCCGTATGCTTCTTCATTTCCTTCATATGGATATATCTGTCTAACTATTCCATCTGGTGCCAGTTCATATGCCTCTATAACATCCTTATCCTTTTTCATATACCCTGACAATTCCGCGAACTCATTATCATCCACACTACTACCAGAAGCAATAATATTCTTGAAAAGGTCAGAATTTTCGATATAACGGCTTAACTGTGTCTCAATATTTCTTATTGTTGATTCAGCTGTATATGTAGCATTCAGCTTTTCCTGATTTCTATGAAACTGATTAAAGAAAACAAATATTCCAGACACTATAATTAATATTATAAGAAAGAAAATACCTGTTTTAATTCTTAGTTTCTTCATATTTGTCTTTTTATCCATATGTAATATACCCCAAATCCGCTATATATAGTTTCATGCCTGCACAAGCTGCTTTCACACTAAATCTGATTATTAAATATTATACTTTTCACAATTAGGACTGTCAAACTATTCATTCAATCTTTTCATAAGCAATTCTTGGTGAGCCATCTTTAACATATATAATTCCGCATCTTATAAAACCATTCTTCTCTATAACATGCTGCATAATCTTATTATCATTATGTGTATCTATTC
>DJDY01000155.1:2613-3460 GCA_002435585.1 Lachnospira sp. UBA5912 | reverse complement strand
CTCTTATAAGGGAAATAAGAAACGCACTTGATTTCCAGCAGCTTGTAAACGCTTTTATTTCACAGAAGCTTGATAGCTGCGATATGATATATTCATTTAAAACAAGCGATATTACTTTTGAATCACCCGAAAATATAAAGTGGACACTTGATGGTGAATTTGGTGGAGAGCATAACATAGTAAACTTAAAAGTATGCCCCAAGGCAGTTGATTTCATAATTAACAAAGATAAGCCTAAAGCCAAAGCAGATTAAGAAAATAAATATTGACTTTAATAAAGTTAATTAAGTAAAGAATTGTGTTGAAAAAATATATAAAATACTTAAAATAATAAAGTGATAAAACCTATCAGTATGGTTGGATAGGCTTTATCACTTTATTTTTTTACAACTTTGTTTATAAGCGTTAAAATGGAGTGAAAAATCACGAACAATTAAGACACAATTTATTATAATTAGGAAAAAGCTGATGATAACTATAAAAGTAAACAGCGTTTAAACGGGTGAAATTGTTTTGAATATGGTATGCTAAAAGAAAAAATATGGATATATATACATAAATAATCAGATAATAATAAAAATAATATAATAAAATTAAATAATCAGACAATTTAAAATAAAAACACATTTACAATGATAGAAAATAGGAGTATATTATGGACAAGAAAAAATCCGCTGCAAAATAAACTGCCGGAATTAAGAGGCAGTTTGAAATACATCAGCGATTTGATAACAGATTATACATGAAAGGATGATAGGACTATGGAAAATCAGAATAAGCAGCCTGGACTTTATAACCCACAATTCGAACACGATAACTGTGGTATCGGTGCAGTTGTAAGCATCAA
>DJDY01000155.1:0-2522 GCA_002435585.1 Lachnospira sp. UBA5912 | reverse complement strand
GAACACAGAGCAGGTAAAGATGCAGAAGGTAAGACTGGTGATGGTGTAGGTATTCTTCTTCAGATATCTCACAAGTTTTTTGAAAAAGCAGTTAAGCCACTCGGTATTAAGATTGGTAACGAAAGAGAATATGGCGTAGGTATGTTCTTCTTTCCACAGGATGAGCTCGCAAGAAACCGCGCTAAAAAGATGTTCGAGATAATCGTTGAAAAGGAAGGCTTAGAGTTCCTTGGATGGAGAGAGGTTCCAATATTTCCTAATGTCCTTGGTAAGAAGGCAGTTGACTGTATGCCATATATTATGCAGGGATTTGTAAAGAAGCCTAAGGATGTGAATAAGGGCATAGATTTTGATAGAAAGCTGTATGTTGCAAGAAGAGTATTTGAACAGACAGCAGAAGATACATATGTCTGTTCACTTTCAAGCAGAACGATTGTATACAAAGGTATGTTCCTTGTAGGACAGTTAAGAACATTCTTTAAGGACTTAACAGATGAGGATTATGAGTCAGCTATAGCACTTGTACACTCAAGATTCTCAACTAACACAACACCTAGCTGGGAACGTGCCCATCCTAACAGATTTATCGTTCACAATGGTGAGATTAATACAATCAAAGGCAATGCTGATAGAATGCTTTCAAGAGAAGAAACAATGGTTTCTCCATATCTTGAAGATGAGATGTCTAAGATTACACCAGTTGTTAACACTAATGGTTCAGATTCAGCAATGTTAGACAATACTCTTGAATTCTTTGTTATGAATGGTATGCCACTTCCGCTTGCTGTTATGATTACGATTCCAGAACCATGGAGCAATAATAAGGCTATGGAGCAGGAGAAAAAAGACTTCTACCAGTATTATTCAACTATGATGGAGCCTTGGGATGGACCAGCATCTATCCTTTTCTCTGATGGCGATATCATGGGTGCAGTTCTTGATAGAAATGGACTTCGTCCTTCAAGATATTATATTACAAAGGATGGTTATCTTATCCTTTCATCAGAAGTAGGTGCGCTTCCTATAGATGAGAGCAGAATAGAAGTTAAAGACAGACTTCATCCTGGAAAAATGCTCCTTGTAGATACAGTTAAGGGCGAGCTTATAGATGATGATAAGCTTAAGGAGAAGTTTGCAACTAAGCAGCCATATGGTGAATGGCTTGATAATAATCTTGTTAAGCTTGAAGATCTTAAGATACCTAACAAAAAGGTGCCAACACATACTAAGGAGGAAAGAGCAAGGTTACAGAAAGCATTCGGCTATACATATGAAGATTTCAGGACATCTATTCTTCCTATGGCACTTAACGGAAGCGAGTCAATTGGTGCTATGGGTATAGATACACCACTTGCAGTGCTTTCTAACAGACATCAGCCACTGTTTAACTACTTCAAGCAGCTGTTTGCACAGGTTACTAACCCACCTATAGATTCTATAAGAGAGAAGATAGTAACATCTACAACAGTATACCTTGGTAAGGACGGTAATATACTTGAGGAACAGCCTGAAAACTGTAAGAACTTAAAGATTAATAATCCTATTCTTACTAACACAGATCTTTTAAAGATTAAGAATATGAAGGTTGAAGGCTTTAAGGTTGAGACTATTCCTATCACATATTATAAGAATACTTCAATAGAAAAGGCTATCGACCATCTTTTTGTTGAAGTAGACAGAGCACATAGGGAAGGCGCTAATATCATTATCTTATCTGATAGAGGCGTAGATGAAAACCACGTAGCTATTCCTTCACTTCTTGCTGTAGGTGCTGTACAGCATTATCTTGTACAGACCAAGAAGAGAACAAGTATGGCAGTTATACTTGAAAGTGGTGAGCCAAGGGATGTACACCACTTCGCTACCTTGTTAGGATATGGTGCATCAGCTATTAATCCATATCTTGCACAGGAAAGCATACAGGAGCTTATTGAACTTAATATGCTCGATAAAGATTACTATGCAGCGGTTGATGATTATAACAATGCAATCTTAAGTGGTATTGTAAAGATAGCAGCTAAGATGGGTATATCTACTATACAGTCATATCAGGGTTCTAAGATATTTGAGGCAATAGGTATTAACTCAGATGTTATTAATAAGTACTTTACAGGCACAGTATCAAGAGTTGAGGGTATAGGTCTTAAGGATATACAGGATGATGTTGAGACACTTCATTCAAAGGCTTTCGATCCTCTTGGATTATCAACAGATACAACGCTTGACAGTGAGGGCGCACATAAGATGAGAAGTGGAAAAGAAGAACACCTTTATAATCCACAGACAATTCATCTTTTACAGCTTGCAACACGCACAGGTGATTATAATACATTTAAGGAATATACAGAGCTTGTTAATAAGGAAGAGGGGGTTAAGAACTTAAGAGGTCTTATGGAGATCAAGTTCCCTAAGAAGGGAATAAGTATAGACCAGGTGGAAAGTGTTGATTCTATCGTAAGAAGATTTAAGACAGGTGCCATGTCTTATGGTTCTATCTCTAAAGAAGCACACGAAACTATGGC
>DJDY01000220.1:7303-7515 GCA_002435585.1 Lachnospira sp. UBA5912 | reverse complement strand
ATCTTGGCTCTTCCTGTTCTGTAAGCCTCTTCTATAGCTGTTTTTCCTATTATTGTACCACCTGTAGGAAAATCAGGACCTTTAACTATCTCAAGTATTTCTTCAAGCGTAGTTTCCCTGTCCTCATTTATCTTGTTATCTATAATCTTTACAACGGCACCTATTACTTCTCTTAAGTTGTGAGGAGGAATATTAGTTGCCATACCTACTGC
>DJDY01000220.1:0-7208 GCA_002435585.1 Lachnospira sp. UBA5912 | reverse complement strand
TCTTTTTCTGTCTCATCAAAGTTAGGTATAAAATCAACAGTATCTTTGTTAAGATCTGCTGTCATCTCCATGGATATTTTACTAAGTCTTGCCTCAGTATATCGCATGGCTGCTGCCCCATCACCATCAACAGAACCAAAGTTACCATGTCCGTCAACAAGTGGATATCGCGTATTAAAGTCCTGTGCAAGCTTTACAAGTGCCTCATAGATAGATGAATCACCATGAGGATGATACTTACCCATTGTATCACCTACAATACGTGCACACTTTCTATGTGGTTTATCAGGACCATTGTTAAGTTCAACCATAGAATACAGTATTCTTCTCTGAACTGGCTTAAGACCATCTCTTACATCTGGCAATGCTCTTGAAGCAATAACACTCATGGCATAGTCTATGTAATAATCTTTCATAGTCTTTTGCATATCTACTTCCTGAACTTTATCAAAGATATGTTCATCCATTTGATTAATTCCTTTCTTTGCTGCAACATAATGTGCAGATTGTATAATATTTTACATCAATGAATGGTAAAATCACTTTTCCCATCACATCATTATTTCACATTTAAATATCCAGATTTCTTACAAATCGGGCATTGTTCTCGATAAATTCACGTCTTGGTTCAACTTTGTCACCCATAAGTGTTGAGAATGTAACATCAAGATCTGCTTCATCATCCTCTTTCATATCAACTCTTAAAAGAATTCTCTTATGTGGATCCATAGTTGTGTCCCATAACTGTTCTGCATCCATCTCTCCAAGACCTTTATAACGCTGTACCTTATTGTTCTGGTCTCTTCCGATTTCTGTCATAATCTGATTCAGCTCATCATCACTGTATGCATACCATACTTTCTTGTTCTTCTCAACCTTGTAAAGTGGTGGCTGCGCAAGGTATACATGCCCCTGCCTTATAAGCTCAGGCATAAATCTGTAAAAGAATGTCAGAAGAAGAGTTGCAATATGTGCTCCGTCTACATCGGCATCAGTCATGATTATTATCTTATGATATCTTAACTTATTTATATCAAAATCTTCATGAATACCTGTACCAAAAGCTGTAATCATAGCCTGGATTTCCTTGTTTCCAAGTATTCTGTCAAGTCTTGCCTTTTCTACATTCAGAATCTTACCACGAAGTGGAAGAATAGCCTGTGTCGCACGGCTTCTTGCTGTCTTAGCAGAACCTCCGGCTGAATCTCCCTCAACAATATAGATTTCGCAGTTTTCAGGATTCTTATCTGTACAATCTGCAAGCTTACCTGGAAGTGATGTACTCTCAAGTGCAGTCTTTCTTCTTGTAAGATCTCTTGCTTTTCTTGCAGCTTCCCTTGCTCTTTGTGCAAGCAAAGACTTCTCACATATAGCCTTTGCTACAGATGGATTCTGCTCAAGGAATATCTGAAGCTGTTCTGATACTATGCTGTCAACTGCACTTCTTGCTATAGTGTTACCAAGCTTCTGCTTAGTCTGACCCTCAAACTGTGGGTCTTCTATCTTGACACTTACTATAGCTGTAAGACCTTCTCTTATATCATCGCCTGAAAGACTCTGTTCATTTTCTTTAAGAATCTTATTCTTTCTTGCATAATCATTGAATGTCTTAGTCATTGCATTTCTAAAACCTGCAAGATGTGTTCCACCTTCTGGTGTTTTTATATTATTAACAAATGAATCTACAACCTCATTGAATCCGTCATTATGCTGGAAAGCAACCTCTACCTGTACGTTATCCTTAACACCCTCACAGTATATTACCTGGCTGTAAAGAGGTTCCTTGCTCTTGTTTATATATTCAACGAATTCTCTTATACCACCCTCATAGTGGAATGTTTCTTCCTTTTCCTGACCTTCTCTTAAGTCTGTAAGGATAATCTTGATTCCCTTTGTAAGGAACGCCATCTCTCTTAATCTGTGTTTTAATATATCATACTCAAACACCGTTGTTTCCTGGAATATCTCCTTGTCAGGAAGAAATGTTACCTTGGTTCCTGTCTGTTCTAGTGGACAATCTCCAACTATCTTTAAATCATAGCATACATTTCCTCTTTCGTAACGCTGCTCATATATATGTCCGTTTCTCTTAACTTCAACTTCCATCCACTCTGATAATGCATTAACTACAGATGCACCAACACCATGAAGTCCACCAGATACCTTGTATCCTCCACCGCCGAACTTACCACCTGCGTGTAACATTGTATACACTACTTCTATGGCAGGCTTTCCAGTTTCGTGATTAATATCTACAGGTACACCTCTTCCATTATCTGTAACTGTTATTGAGTTGTCCTTATTGATAAATACTTTAATAACATTACAGTATCCTGCAAGTGCCTCATCTACTGCATTATCCACTATCTCGTATACAAGATGATGCAGACCTCTTCCAGATGTGCTGCCTATATACATACCGGGTCTTTTTCTTACTGCTTCAAGACCCTTTAATATCTGAATCTGATCTCCACCATAATTCTGCTCTGCCATATTACCTCATTTCTGCGGTACCTTCACCGCATTGTACGTGACTTACTGTTCCATTAGTTACTTTAAAAACTTTATTAATATTAATTCTGTTATTAATAAATTCATCTAATCCTGTACATGTGATAATCGTCTGGATATCACCTATACTGTTAAGCAGATAATTCTGCCTGTTACTATCAAGTTCTGACAGTACATCATCAAGAAGAAGTATAGGATTATCTTTAGTAAGCTTCTTTACAAGTTCTATCTCTGAGAGCTTAAGTGACAATGCCGTTGTCCTCTGCTGCCCCTGCGAACCATATTTTCTTACATCCTGTCCATTAATATAAAACACAAGGTCATCCTTATGCGGACCTGTTCCTGTACTTTTATATCTGATATCCTTATCTCTTGATGCGCGCACCATATCTTCAAATTTATCAATTGTTGTATATGGTGAATACTCAACTTTAAGCTGTTCTTTATTACCTGTAAGATTAGAATGTATACTGCTGATAATTCCATTAAGCTCATCAATAAACTTAATTCTTCCATCAATTATGCTGCTGCCGTAATGTACAAGCTGCATATCCCATATATCAAGAGTTGACAACAACTCCTCTGTCATGTTAAACGACAACTCTTTAAGAAGCTTATTCCGCTGCACAAGAACTTTGTTATAATTCACAAGATTACTAAGATATATCTTGTTAAGCTGGCTAAGCTCCATATCCATAAATCTTCTTCTCTCAGAAGGACCATCTTTTATGATATTAAGATCCTCTGGTGAAAAAAGCACTATCTGTATTATACCAAACAGGTCAACTGCTTTTTTAATTGGTATTCCATTGATTGCTATTCCCTTGGCTTTATTGCCTTTAAGATGCATATCAATACGATAATTAATGCCATTTTTTATAACATTGGCTTTAATATGTGATTCTGATTCCCCGAATCTTATCATTTCTTTGTCTTTACTGCCCCGATGTGACCTTGATGTAGCGCACATGTATATAGATTCAAGTATATTAGTCTTTCCCTGTGCATTATCACCATATATAATATTGACATTTTTATCGAAATTCATATCCAGAATATCATAATTTCTGTAATTCTTTAAATCTAGAGAATCAATAATCACTGTTTCACCTGCCATGATATTGTTACAATCCGGATTATGTAAAATCCACACCACATCATGTAAACATGTGGCATTGGACGATTAACCATGAACCATAACCATATTTTATTGTTATTAACGCTTAATAGTAAGCTTATTACCGTTGAATTCTACAACTTCTCCACCAACAAGCTTTTTTCCACGCTGTGTTTCCACAACTCCATTGACTTTTACCAGACCATTCTGGATAACTTCCTTTGCTTCAACTCCGGATTCAACGAATCCAACAGCCTTAATGGCCTGACCTAACTTAATAAAATCATCACCATTTCTTATCGTTAATTCTTCCATGATAATCCTCATTTCTGCTTATAAATCTTAATTGTTACGTATGTTTTTACTTATAGAAATTATATAATAATGTGAAATACGCGTCTTAAAAGTATGTATACACAATAAATTAAGCTGTAAAATTAACAGGAAGTATAAGATATATATATGACTGGTTAGCATCTCTTATAAAGCAAGGTGCTTTAGGGTTAACAAGATATATATCCACTGTTTCATCATCTATTACTCTTAATGCATCCATAAGGAACTTAGGGTTAAAGCCTATCATAAGATCCTTACCCTCTTTTTTGATGTTAATATCTTCGTCAAACTTACCCTTTGAAGAATTAACATTAACAGCTAATGAACCATCAGTAATATTGATAATAATTGGTTTTTTCTCACTTTCTGATATAAGAAGGTTAGCTCTGTCTATAGAATCTATGAATTCCTTTTTATTAATAACAACCTTAGTTTCATAGTCACTTGATAACATCTGGTTAATCTTAAAATATTCACCTTCAATAAGTCTGGAAACTACAATAGTATTATCAAATTCAAACAAAACATGATTATTAGTAAAGTATATATTTACTATATTTTCTGCATCGGTAGATAATATTTTGCTTATTTCCTGTAATGTCTTTCCAGGAACGACAACCTTAACATCATCAGCCCTTCCTTCAAGAGTTATATTTCTTATAGCAATTCTATGACCATCAAGACCTACAACCTTAAGTGTGTTGTCTGATACTTCAAAGAGTTCACCAGTCATCATTTTATTATTATCATTAGGTGCTGTAGAGAATATAGTCTGATTAATAATCTCTTTAAGGTTAAACTGTGAGATAGTAATCATTTTATCTTTGTCTATTATAGGTAAATAAGAAAAATCATCTCCAGATTTACCAGCAATATTAATTTTACTGTTTTCACATGTTATTAAAGATGTGTAATTAGAATCAGTAGTAATAGTAACTTCACTATCAGGAAGCTTTCTTACTATTTCAGAGAAAAGCTTAGCTTCAATAGCTACTTTTCCTTTTTCAAGAATCTCACCATCTACGATGGTTTCGATTCCAAGTTCCATGTCATTACCAGTAAACTTAATTACATTAGTAGTAGCATCTATTAAGATACACTCGAGAATATTCATAGTAGTACGTGTAGGTACCGCTTTCATAACAATACCAACAGCTTTGTTAAGTTCGCTTTTAGAGAATACAAGTTTCATAATTGTTTAAAACTCCTTTCGGTCCAGGAAAACCCTCCACAGACACATATATATATAAATATAATTCAGTAGTAGTTATAGTAGGGGCTGTTAATATGTTAAAAACCCCGTTAAAACCAGTAAATATCTGACATAGCCAAAAGGATAAGCCAGTTAAAATGAACTGGTTAAGATGTTAAAAATCCAAAAAAATTGTTGATAAAAAAAATCTTACAAAATCATGAAAAAAAGTTATAACTTACAATCAACATAAAAAACACATATTATAAACAGCTTATAACAAAAACGATGTGGAAAAATCCACAATTGGTGGATAACTTTGTGGATAACTGTTAATAACACGGTTAATATGTGTGAATAACATCACGAAGGATTAATTTTTTTGATGATAATATCAATAGTATTGCGGACAGATTCATTCTGGACAACTTCTTTGGCAATTTTTTCAGCACCGTGGATAACTGTTGTATGGTCTCTGTTACCAAGTGCCTTACCAACTGCCTGAAGAGGTGCTGTTGTCATCTGACGGCACAGGTACATGGCAATCTGTCTTGGATGAACAATATTGGCATTACGCTTGGATGATATTATGTCATCATACTTAACATTGAAGTGGTCAGCTACCGTCTGGATAATAAGTTCTGGTGTTATCTCTTTCTTAGCATCAGGTGATATTAGATCCTTCAAAGTCTGTTCTGCAAATTCAACTGTTATGTCAGTATGAGAAAGCTTGGAAAATGCTGAAAGCTTGGTAAGAGCACCCTCAAGTTCCCTTATACTTGACTTGATATGTGTTGCAACATAGTCCTGTACTTCATAAGGAATATCAAGTTCTGATAATTCAGCTTTTCTTTTAATGATGGCCATCTTAGTTTCATATGTAGGTATCTGGATATCAACTGGAAGTCCCATCTCGAATCGTGTACGAAGACGTTCTGAAAGAGTTTCCATTTCCTTAGGAGGTTTATCAGATGAAATAACGATCTGCTTTCTATCCTGATAAAGAGAATTGAAAGTATGGAAAAATTCCTCCTGAGTTGATTCCTTTCCTATTATAAACTGGATATCATCAATAAGAAGAACGTCAATGTTACGATAACGGTTTCTGAATGCTGCGTTACCTTTTTCAGCGTTCTCTTTATTACGTATGGCATCAATAAGTTCATTAGTGAAAGTTTCACTGGTTACATACAATACTTTCTTAGTAGGATTGTTCTCTATAATAAAATGCGCAATTGCCTGCATAAGATGAGTCTTGCCAAGTCCAACACCTCCATATATAAAGAGGGGATTATAAACTTCACCGGGTGATTCTGCAACAGCAACAGAAGCAGCATGCGCAAGGCTGTTGTTATTACCAACGACAAAAGTGTCAAATGTATAATTAGGATTAAGATTAAGTGAAAGATTATTAGAGTTATTATTCTCCTTTTTAGGTGCTTCAGTTTTTATCTTTTCTTTTTTAATCTTCTCCTCATGCTCAATATCTTCGTCAGATATAAGACGGATCGTGTATTTATCATCCATAACCTCACAGACAGTTATTTCAAGAAATTCACGATATTTCTTTTCTATAAGGGATACACCCATACGTCCCTTAGATACTAATAAGGTAATTACATTATCCTCTACTGAATATATCTCAAGAGGCTTTATAAATGTATTAAAGGAAATATCCTGTATATCATATTCCTCTTTAAATATTTGAAGGATTCTATCCCAGCTATTAATTAATTCTTCCATAATAATTGCCTTTCTGGCTGTATTAGAATGATAAAAAACATTCCTTTATAATCATAAAGCATTTGTGGATTTTTTTCAATAAAATTGTGGATAACTTTCAAAATGTTTAGGTATAACAGAGTTATACAGAATGGTGTGGATAATGTATAAACATAAAAAAAGGCAGATATTTAGCGGAAAATGGCAAAAAAACACACAATTAATCACAAAAGGAATGAAAGTTATGCACAAGTTATACACAATATGTGCATAACTTTGTATAAGCTGTGGATAGATGTGAATATTGCTGTTTAGTTAAATTACTGTTTA
>DJDY01000073.1 GCA_002435585.1 Lachnospira sp. UBA5912 | reverse complement strand
AATGTGTGCTAAACAGTAATATACTATAAAATTATTATGAAAACTCACTTTACCAGTGGAACTATATCCAGATTTCGTGTAATATTAATATATTACAGTGCAGTAATATCTGTATTGTATTGTTAAATGTATTTAATAAGGTTAACAGTAGAATAAGAAATGCTGTTGTGTAGGAATGAGGAAATATATAAAATGAAGCAGCTAAGTCATAACAAGAACAAAAATAAAAGAAAACATGCAGCTATATTACTTGGAATATGTCTTCTTGGTGGGGCACTGGCGGGATGTGGTTTCGTAGCTAATCCAATGCAGTATATGAAGGATGCAGATGAGGAGCTGGTGGCAGCAGAGCAGAATACTGATGAAAGTACGTCTGATGATAATTCGTCTGCTGGTGCAGGTGGAGATAGCAGCAGTAAAACAGAGCAGGTGACAGATAATAAGATTATAGTTATAGGCACATATGGAAGTATAAGTGATATGATTAATGCTGATGATTATAAATCACAGGCTGATATAGAGTGTATACAGGAAACAAGGGATTTTGATGATACTTCGGATATGCTTGCTATTGTAAAAAAAGTACAGGAGAATTGTAACACAGATGCAGAATCGGTGATTGTGTCAGTAAGAAGCCGTGTATATGAACAGATGGCATATCTTTTACAGCATACCATCAATACTTCAAGGAAAATACTGCTCATAAGAGAGGATGCTAAAAATATCGATTATAAGGCAACATTTGCAGAAGCTCTTAATGCAGCTGTAAATGATAATGATATTGCAGGAAATTTAGTTGCGGGCACAACAGATAATAGCAGCAGTAATTATATGATTATAAGCGGGCTTACAGACATTGATGTCATAGATATATCTGGTATTAATTCGCTTCCTTATGTCAATATTGTTTATGATTATGCCGGTAATGATGCTTATACAGCAGAAAAAGTATTTAATACAAGCGAGGGTGTTGTTGTTGTAACAGAAAACAGTGATGGCAGTCTTTCACCAGCTATGTCACAGCTTGTAAAGGATGCAGCAGCCTCTATTCCTGTCGTTATATTGTGCAGTAGTGGATATGATGCAGCAGATATGGCTCAGGAAGAGTATGACAGCTGTATAGCAGCTTCCAATATGAGCGCAGAGCAGGCTCGTATCATGTCGATGTTGTGTCTTACACATAGTAAAAATATAAGTGACTGGAAGGTATATTTTACGCATAAAAGTTTGTAATCAGAATATTAAAAGTTATAAAGCCTGAAAGTGATATTAAATATTTATACAAGGGATACATAAGGGAGTGTGTATGGAATTATACAAGTGATATATATGGGAATATACATAAGTTGTATATGAAAATATATACAAAGTATTCGTTGAATAATGACTGGTTTTATGGTATTATATACAAAATGTGTTGTAATGTGTGGTACAATCAGACATTTATGTGCATCAGGAAGTGGTAAGCGTGCTCTTATGCATATATTATACATTACACGGTTTAGAAAGGAACAGTTAATTATGGATCAGACAAAGATACAGGATATTGTAAGACATATCACAAAGGACGAAGATTATGGAGTTGATATGATGAAAAAACTTGCATTATCTGATGCAGTTGAAGTTATGACACAGATGCTTCCAACTTTGAAAAAAAGAGCAAAAGAGCAGGGAAAGTCTAATGACCTTGCGTATTTTAACAGGATAGATGATATATATGCAAAGGTTATGGCTGATAAGCTAAGAAATGAAGAACACCTGTGGGTTGTTTACTGCAATACAACAGCATATCCTTATATGATAGATGATGATATTATGGTTCTTTATAATAATAAGAATGCTTCAATGCTTGAAAAGAAGCTTAAGCTTTCTGGGTATGAAGTATCAGTTGGCGTTGAGAACAAGGAACAGTTTGGAATGGAACTTTGTCATATGTACAGGAATGGATATAAGAACATAAGACTTACAGATGGTGACAAGAACTTATATGTTATTCCAAGGGAAGTGTTTGGTACATACGAAGATTTCTTCAGGGAAGATTATGTTACCAATCCAGGTCTTCAGAATGCGATGATATCTTATTTTCAGGAATTCAGAAAGAATACAGATAAGGATTCCATATCACAGCTTCTTGATAAGAGAGAGAATCAGATGTTAAGGGTTATGGTTAATTCAGAATTTATGGTTCCATGTGTTAAGGAGGAAACAGAGGAAGAAGTATCTATAGCACATCATTTTATAGATGTAACAGACCAGGTAAGCCATAAAGATGGAGAACAGGTTATAGCTATACCGGCATTTACAGATGGTTTTGAGATGGATAAGTGTTATAAGGGACAGTATGAGAATATGCTTTATTCATATAAAGAACTTGTAGCGGCAATAGAGGAATTGGGCGCTTCAGGTGCAATATTCAACCCACTTGGCGTAAGTTACTATATCCCACTTGAGACACTTAAGAAAATAGAAAAAGATTTTAGCAGATAAAAGCCTGGAAGTATCAGGTAAACAATTGGTGCTATATGTATTTGAATGATATAATTGTTATTAAACAACTACAGTAAATACATATAGTACCTTTTTACATTAAAGAGGATCTATCTAATGAATTTATCAAATGGATTAAATAATGATTTTTCACTTCTATAAAAATGTTTTGTAAAAGTGTTGGCAAAAACGGATTTTTGTTGTAAACTATTACTTGGATTAGAGATATATATGCATATATCAGTTTAAAAAATATATTAGTTTTATTATTGTCAGGAATATTACAATTATGGAGGTTATTTATGTGGGTAGCAGATTTACAGAATGGTAATTACAGAAATCCAGTTCTTTATGCGGATTATTCAGATCCCGATGCGATAAGAGTAGGGGAAGATTATTTCATGGTGGCATCAAGCTTTTCTAATTCACCAGCACTTCCTATACTTCATTCAAAAGATCTTGTGAATTGGAAGGTTATTAACTATTGTTTGAAGCACATACCAGAATTCAGATATAATAATCCTATTCATGGCTGTGGTGTGTGGGCACCATCTATCAGATATCATGAAGGTACATATTATGTATGTTTTCCTATGCCAGATGAAGGAATATATATGACAACAACAAAGGATCCATGGGGGGAATGGAGTGAGCCTGTTAATATAAGACCAGGTGCCGGATGGATAGATCCATGTCCATTCTGGGATGATGATGGCAAAGCTTATCTGGTTGCTGGTGTTGCAAGAAGCCGTATAGGTTACAAGAGTGTTCTTCATATTGTCAGAATGCAGCCAGATGGTATGGGCATATTTGGCGATGAGGTTAAGATATTTGATGGTAATGAAAATGATCAGGTGACTATAGAAGGTCCTAAGATGTATAAGCGTAATGGTTATTATTATATTTTTGCACCAGCAGGTGGTGTAAAAACTGGGTGGCAGACAATTTTACGTTCAAATAATCCATTCGGGCCATATGAATATAAGGTCGTTTTAAGACAGGGTGATTCACCAGTTAATGGTCCTCATCAGGGAGCATGGGTAGACACAGTTACAGGTGAGGATTGGTTCTTACATTTCCAGGATGTATATGCAGCAGGAAGAATCACACATTTGCAGCCAATGCACTGGGAAAATGACTGGCCAATAATCGGCGTTAATAAAGATGGCAATGACTACGGAGAGCCTGTAATGGAATATAGAAAGCCAGATATAGGAAAAACAGCAGAAGAACTTGCCGATAAGACGAAATATCCTATATGCGAGCCGGATACTACAGATGAATTTGAAACTAAGAATATGATGCTGCAGTGGCAGTGGAATGCTAATTATGATGATAACTGGTTTGAAACAAAGACAGATGTATATGGCAATAAGTCAGAGAATGGTTCTTATATAAAACTTAATGCAGTTCCTACAACTTACGCAAGACCAGTTGGTGATTACCGTAATCTTCTTCTTCAGAAGTGGCCGGCACCAGAGTTTACATGTGTTACCAAAATGAGTCTTAATGGACTTAAAGATGGTGATTATGCAGGCATAGTATCACTTGGTGTTGATTATGCAGCATTAGGTATAGCTAAGAGGGATGGTGCTTACTTTATAAGAACTGTCATTGGCAAGCAGAATTTTGATTGTGAAGCTGTGTATACACAGGAAAATGTTGATGATAAGGTTATCGCATCTGATAGATTTGCTGATGATACTCAGACTATTTACTTAAGATATACAGTTAAGAGAACAGGCTTAAAGGAGACCTCAGAGATGAAGTTGTCAGTTAAGAATGTACCTGTTGAAGAAGCAACCCTTGAGATAAGTTTTGATGGCAGGAATTATGAAAATGCTGTAAGTTATACAGCCAAAGCAGGACGTTGGGTTGGTGTCAAGAATGGTATGTTTGTAAGCCATGATAATACAGTAAAGAATGAAGAAACAGGATTTATTACTGTTGATTATATAAGATATTCTGAAATATAAGATGAAATAATTATATAAAACAAAACATAGAACGGGCTGTCACAATAAGAATGATATAATAAGTATAGATGGGTATATAGATATAGCCCCAATTACTGATATAGCTGGAAGAGCTGTTAATTATTCTATACATAATATAAATATTTTTATTGTGGCAGCCTTTGTGTTATCAGTCAGTATTGTTGTGTGTTTTATTTCCCAGTTAATGATGTTAGAGTTTTGCCATAAGGTAATATCTGTAAAATATAATTACAAGAAAGCTTAAATACAATTTAATAAAATACGTGATCTCCAATAATGGTTCCACCTTTATCAACAGCACTATTATACATGTGAAAATACAGGGCATTGATAGTTATATGACCATCAAGCACTTCTTTAGCAGCTCTTGTACACTCTGCGTTAGCGCCTCTTGCAAGTACTATTGCAAAACGTCCACTTGCCACAGGACTAAACTGTGAAGGTGCATATAAAACAGCCTGTAATGTGTTGCCAAATCTAGGACTGTTAATTCTGTTTACTATAACACTTCCAACAGCAAGTTTTCCTTCGTAGGATTGATTACCAGCTTCGCATTCTATTATGGCTGCCATCATTGCAAGGTCGCTGGAATCATAGCTGACAGGAATATTGTTTATGGTTTCATCAGCCTCTGTAAGTTTCCTGATTTCCTCAAGCTGTCGGGCTGTTTCTTCCTCTTCAAGTTTCTTTTCGTACTCAATAGCCAGAGCTTCAGCGTTTTTAATACTTTCTGAGTTGGCATCAATTTTAGATTGTTTGGCAGCAATAAGACTTTTAATATTGTCTGACTGCGAAACAGACTGTTGCTTAAGAGATACAAGCTCTGTCATATCGTTATTAAGGCTTGTCTTATTAATATTGAGTGATGTTATAAGATTATTAAGATTAGCCAGCATAGTGCGGTCATAGTCAGATATCTGTCTGGCGTAATCAGCTTTCCTAAGAAGATCCGCCATGTCTGCAGAATTCATAAGTACATCCATGAAACTGTAATCATTGCTTTCATACATATATTGAATACGAAGCTTCATGGAATTGTATTGTTTCTGTTTTTCAGCTTCCATGTCTGATATGTCCTGGTTAAGGTCATCAATTTCCTGCTGCTTTGAAGCTATCCTTTCAGTTATTGAATTAAGGGTCTGGCTGTATGTATCAAGCTGGCTGTTAAGGTCATCAAGTTCAGTTGAAAGTGAAGCCTGTTCCTTTTTTAGGTTATCAAGCTGACGGTTATTCTCATCATAGTCCGACTGCGTGTCAGCATAGCTTATTAGAGAAATGCTGTTGAATGATATAATCAGGGATAATGCTGTTATAACAGCGCCAATATATTTTGTAATTGTGTTTAAATATTTTAATTGCATATAGAAAACTCACTTTCATATAGAATAGATTATATTATGTCGTGAACTTCTTTAGTATGATAAAAATTATATCATATCTTTGGAGTTTGAAAAGGGGAAAAGAAAGAATGATATTAAAACATATAAAACACAAGAAAAACATTTTCTAAGGAATTATATAGATATGGATAAGTTGCAGGCGGTTATGGAATTGTATATAATATATTACATAATATGATGTTGGATGCAGCATGAATCAGGAAGAACCATCTTGCAAACACGACTGATTTTAGACTTTAGGCACTTATAAAGAAACTAACAGAAAGAGAGAACTATGAAGTACACGATAGACACACATACACACACTTTGGTAAGCGGACATGCATATAATACAATAGATGAGATGGCAGCATATGCAGCCAGAACAGGGGTAACACATCTTGCTATAACTGACCACGCACCCAAGATGCCAGGAAGTGCAGGAATATTATATTTTTCTAATATGAAGATAATTCCAAGAGTGAAAAACGGAGTGAAAATATATATGGGATGTGAAGCCAACATAATGGATTATGATGGCAACATAGACCTTAAGGAATATGGACTTAAGGGGTGTGATGTTGTGATAGCGAGTCTTCATATACCATGTATAAAGCCGGGGAGTATAGAACAGAATACTAATGCATTAGTTAAGGTTATGGATAATCCTTATGTTAATATCATAGGGCATCCTGATGATTCAAGATATCCGGTGGATTATGAAATACTTGTAAAAGCAGCCAAAGAAAAACATGTTCTCCTGGAATTAAATAATACATCCTTGAATCCTGATGGACCAAGGCAGGGGGCATATGAGAATGATATTAAAATGCTTACATTATGTAAACAGCTTGGCGTTTGTATATCCATAGGCAGTGATGCACATATAAAGGAAAGTATATGTGGTTTTGATAGAGCATATGAGGTTCTTGAGAAGACTGATTTCCCAGAAGAACTTATTGTAAATAGCGATTACAGATTATATGAGAAGTATATAGGCTGCAGAGATAAGTGATGATTTAAAATATTATAAATATTTTCATAAATGTATTTACTGTAAAACTTTACTGTGTTAAACTGTTAAAACAAGCTGTAATATGAATTGATATATTTATTACATATTGATGTTTTAGTCTGAAAAACATAATTTTTGACACAAACTCGTTATGCGCAGAAAATAGCACAGGAATGGAGATAAATATGAACGATAAATTAAAATCAAAGGAAGTAGAACAACTTTTTAAAGCTATACTTAGTCTTAATGATGTTAAAGAATGTTATGATTTTTTTGAAGATGTATGTACAATTAACGAATTATTGTCTCTGGCACAAAGATTCGAAGTTGCAAGAATGCTGAGGGAACAGAAGACATATCTTGAGATAGCAGAAAAGACAGGAGCTTCAACAGCTACTATAAGCAGAGTTAACAGATCACTTAATTATGGCAATGACGGATATGACAGAGTGTTTAAGAGATTGGGAATCAATATAGATAAAGAGGAAGCATAGGAAATCTGAATCGTATACATAATATGTTGATTGTTAAATAGAGTATAAGATATATTGATTAATATGTGTTAAATGAATTATAAGATACATGGTTAAGATAGTGATACCAGACATAAGCAATTCTTTTATAAAGAATGTAGAGTAACTATATTCTTTGAGAAGCTGCTTATGTCTGGTATTTTTTATATAATATTTTAAGCTGCAGGTCAAAGAGGGACAAGTATAGTATATCCATATTAAAAAGATATAATTGCTAATATAATTTACTATATGTA
>DJDY01000179.1:199-2517 GCA_002435585.1 Lachnospira sp. UBA5912 | reverse complement strand
GCCATCATTCTTATCTTAGTGCCTTTTTTAACTGTTCCTTCCTTTACACGGCAGAATATAATTACACCCTTATATGCATCATATAATGAATCAAATATAAGTGCTGATAATGGATTGGCAGGATTTCCTTTAGGAGCTGGAATCTTTGTTACAATCTGTTCTAATACTTCTTCTATATTGATACCATTCTTGGCAGATATAAGCGGAGCATCCTGTGCTTCTATTCCTATAACGTCTTCTATTTCATCTTTAACTCTTTCCGGTTCTGCACTTGGAAGATCTATCTTATTAATAACTGGAAATACCTCAAGATCATGATCCAGCGCAAGATATACATTAGCAAGTGTCTGTGCTTCTATTCCCTGTGCTGCATCTACTACAAGTACTGCACCATCACATGCTGCAAGTGCTCTTGATACCTCATAGTTAAAATCAACATGACCCGGTGTATCAATAAGATTAAATATGTATTCCTCTCCATCTTTAGCCCTATATACAGTTCTTACAGTCTGTGACTTTATAGTTATTCCTCTTTCCCTCTCGATATCCATATTATCAAGAANNATGGTGATGCCGCGCTCGCGCTCAAGGTCCATGTCGTCGAGCACCTGGTTTTGCATCTCCTTGCCTCCCACCGTCTTTGTGTATTCAAGCAGGCGGTCGGCAAGAGTGCTCTTACCGTGATCGATATGCGCTATTATGCAAAAGTTTCTTATGTTTTTCTGATTAATCTTAGCCATTAATATAACCTGCCTGTTCTAAGTATTTTATAATTCCGTCTGATATCGCTTTAGCTGTATTATCTTTAGCAGTTGTTACAAGCTTATTGTCATCAGCACTATACATATTTCCCAGTTCTACTATACAGCTTGCTGATGTACTGTGCTGGTTAATATAATAATCTTTTGAAGAATCAGCTGGAGTACCTGTATTCACTCCATTGACTTTCATTCCTGAATCCTTAAACCTGTCAATTATGCTTGTTGCAAGCTTATTGGAATCAGATGGTTTTGTACTATATATCCATGTGCTGACTCCATTACTTATTCCATCCTTTTTAGCTATATCCCTGTGTAATGATACAACCGCTACAGCCTTGCCTGTATTAATCTTTTTTATACGTGTTGTATAGTCTACACTTTCATCACTGGTTCTTGTCATGATAACCTTTATCCCATACTGTGTAAGATTATCTTCAATAAGCTTAGCCAGTTCTAATACCTGGTTTTTCTCATAATTTTTCCCATCATACTGTCCTGTATCTGAACCACCATGCGATGCATCTATACATACAATTGCCTTACTGGATATATCCGTTTTCTTATTATCACTGGCGTTCTCTGTCTGTGTCTCACTCTCTGTTCTATCTGACGATATATCCCCTGCACTGGCTTTTCCTATTCCAAACTTAGAGTTTATAGAACCACCAAAATCGACATATACCATACAAGCAAAAACCACAACTGCCACAACCGATGCCAGGCCAAATATTCTATGCCACTTAATACCTGAATTCTTATTCTTCATATCATTCTTTCCATATCTTAATATTATGATGTTCATGTATAAGGATTAATATAATGCAAACTCCCCCTTATACTAACCATACTACTATATTTTCGTAGACATAGACAAGAATGTCAAGCAGAAAGTTATAATTATTTATGTTTTATTTATATATTATATGTTGTTGGCAAAAGCCCCAACTACGATGCCTACGGATTGTTCAATGCTGTGCACTCCCACATCTACGCTCCGCTTCGATCCGTACTAAGCATGTGCCACTGACACAAAGCTTTCTAACACGCCCTTACCATATCCCTCTTCAGTCTTTTTATAATTTTCTTTTCTAATCTTGATATATAAGACTGTGATATTCCAAGCATATCAGCAACTTCTTTCTGTGTTTTTTCTTCTCCATCCTTGTCACTAAGTCCATATCTTAAATCGACTATAATTCTCTCCCTCTCCGACAGATTACCAAGTGCACACTTAAGTGCCTTCATCTCAACCTCATTTTCAAGATCCTTATAACATACGTCATCATCCGTACCAAGAATATCTGATAATAAGAGCTCATTGCCATCCCAGTCCACGTTAAGAGGTTCATCTATAGATACCTCTGCCCTTATCTTACTGCTTCTCCTAAGATGCATAAGAATCTCATTCTCTATACACCTTGATGCATAAGTTGCAAGCTTTATATTCTTGTCTCTGTCATACGAATTGATAGCTTTTATAAGTCCTATTGTTCCGATAGATATCAGGTCCTCTACTCCAACTCCTGTATTATCGAACTTTTTTGCTATGTATACAAC
>DJDY01000179.1:0-125 GCA_002435585.1 Lachnospira sp. UBA5912 | reverse complement strand
ATAAGCATTTTCTTAGCATAATCATCATCTCTTGTCTTTAACATTGCCAATACATTTTTTTCCTCATCTGCATCCAGTGGTGCAGGTAACACCTCCGCTCCTCCTATATAATGAACTTCCCTTGT
>DJDY01000105.1:775-7111 GCA_002435585.1 Lachnospira sp. UBA5912 | reverse complement strand
GCAAATGGTGTTCCACGTCCTGTTGTGAAAAGAACCATCTGTGCTCCTGCTGCTGCACAGGCTGTTGAAGCAACAAGATCATTACCTGGTGCGCTAAGAAGGTTAAGTCCCTTGTTAGATACTCTTTCACCGTAAGCTAATACACCCTTGACAAGTGATGAACCAGACTTCTGTGTACATCCAAGTGACTTATCTTCAAGTGTTGTGATACCACCATCCTTGTTTCCTGGTGATGGATTCTCGTAGATTTCCTGACCATTCTTGATGAAGTACTCCTTGAAGTCGTTTATAAGGTGAACTGTCTTCTCGAAAAGCTCCTTGTTAGCACATCTGTTCATAAGGATAGTTTCGGCTCCGAACATTTCTGGAACCTCTGTAAGGATAGTTGTACCACCCTTAGATACAAGCATATCTGAGAAAAGACCTACTGTTGGGTTAGCTGTGATACCTGATAAACCATCAGAACCACCACACTTCATACCAACGATAAGGTGCTTAGCGCTAACCTTTTCTCTCTTAAATGTAGCTGCATAAGCCATAAGCTCTTTCATAAGGCCTTCCGCAACTTCCTGCTCATTCTCAACATCCTGAACCTGTAAGAACTTAACTCTGTCTGGGTTAACTTCTCCGATATAGTCCTTAAGCACTTCAATACGACTGTTCTCGCAGCCAAGACCAAGTACAAGCACAGCACCAGCGTTTGGATGGTTGATAAGGTCAGCAAGTACGTGTCTTGTATTTTCCTGATCCTCTGTTACCTGTGAACATCCGTATGGATGTGGGAATGCAACCACTTCATCAACACCTTCTGGCTTATTGGCTCTTGCTGTAGCTTCGATTGCTCTTGCTATCGAATTAACACAGCCAACTGTTGGGATGATCCATACTTCATTTCTTACACCAACTGTACCATTCTCACGCATATATCCTTCAAAAAATGCTTCCTCTGTTGGTTCAACATCTTTATGTCCTTCTGGATTATATGTGTACTCAAGAAGATCTCCAAGTGCTGTCTTTAAGTTATGTGTATGAACCCAGCCACCAACTGGAATATCAGCCTGTGCATAACCTATTCTGAAACCATACTTTATAACTGCATCGCCTTTCTTGATAGGCTTGATAACGAACTTATGTCCCTGTGGGATATCTTCGAGTGTAGTAACTTCTGTACCAGCCACATTAAGAGTTGTTCCCTTAGCTATCGGCTTAAGAGCTACTGCAACGTTATCATCTTTATTAATCTTAATAAAATCCTGCATAACTACCTCCTGTAATCAATATACAAGGGCGGATGAAAAAGAACACCCGCCCTTATTAATGCTTTAAAATACAATATAAATCAAAGCTGAAACTTAAGTTTTGATAAATGTGATGAACTATAAACCATCTGGCACTTATCAATAAACTGCTCATGTAATTAAGCTAATTCTTCATCATCAAGAGCTAAATCGTTAACTACTGCTCTCATGCCTCTTTCTCTGATATCTGTGATATATCCTGTGATAACTTCCTCAAGGTCAAGAACCTTAGAGAGGTCTTCGCCACCAAAGAACTTAGTGTTGCTTAAGTAAGCATGTGTGAATTCAGCAGGTGACTTACCAGAATTATCTCTGAAGAAGTCAAGTACAGCCTTATCATCTGTGATGTTGTACTCTTCACCGTTTCTGTTACCCTTTAATACAATACCACCGTTGAACTCTGCCTCTGTCTGTGATGTATAGAAGCTCATAAGTGCTGCGATAGAGAATGTAAGGTACTTAGGAAGCTTGTTAAACTTCTTAACATATCCTAAGAATGATGGAAGACATCTTGCTTCCCACTTAGATACAGAGTTAAGTGAGATACTTAATAATCTGTGATCTACGAATGGGTTAAGGAATCTGTCGATAACAGCCTTAGCGAACTCTTCACAATCTTCCTTAGAAAGTGAAAGTGTAGGAATAACTTCGTTGTAAAGTGTTTCTTCCATGTACTTTCTGATAACTGGATCCTTCATAGAGTTTTCTACGTTATCATTACCTGCAAGGAAAGAAGCTAATACGAAAGAAGTATGTGATCCGTTAAGGATTCTTACCTTTCTTTCCTTGTATGGATGATGATCCTTTGTAAATACTACATTAAGTCCGGCTTCCTTGAATGGAAGTTCCTTCTCAAGCTGTTCAAGTGGAAGGTTAGAATCGCTTTCTACAACCCAAAGACCAAATATCTCAGCTCTGTCGATAAGCTGATCTTCATATCCCCACTCTTCGCAAAGCTTAGCTGCATCTTCTCTTGGATAACCTGGAACAATTCTATCTACAAGTGTTGGACAGAATGAGCAATACTTGTTAACCCAGTCCTTGAAACCATCTTCAAGACCCCAGAGTTCTATAAACTTCATAATGCACTTCTTTAATTCAATACCATTATCAGCGATAAGTTCGCATGGAAGTAAGATAAGTCCCTTATCAGCTGCTCCGTTAAACTTCTGATATCTCTTGTAAAGAAGCTGTGTAAGCTTACCAGGATATGTCTTAGGAGGACGAGCATTAGGATCGTTATCTGTCTCGTCATATACGATACCTGCTTCTGTTGTGTTAGAAACAATAAATCTAAGTGTTTCACTTGTACCATATTCAATGTACTTATCATAATCTTCGATAGCTGCTACAGCATCAACTACAGATGTAATCTGACGTGTGATTTCTTTAGGCTGTCCATCTACGAAACCTCTTAACTGAAGTGTGTACTGGCATTCCTGATCGTGGAATCTGTCAAGTGTACCAAACTCGATTGGCTTAACGATAACAACACCACCGTTGAAATCTGTCTTTTCGTTAGTAACATCGAAGATATAATCTACGAATGCTCTAAGGAAGTTACCTTCACCAAACTGCATAACCTTTACAGGTCTGTCTACTGCATGTGTAATACTCTTGTTTAATCTCTGCATATTAAATCTCCTTTTTCTACAGGGTATTTTATCCCTGATTATTAACCAGTAAATGGTATCTCGAAGTGCATGTAAGCGCTTTCATAATCTTTCACAAACTATGATATACTTAAATATGGTTTTCGTCAATATTTATTTTTGTATACATGACCATATTACCAAAGTACAATAAAAATACACTTACACACTTGCTTTTATAATAATACCATTGTATAATCGCATTATCAATATGTAAGTGCTTACATTTAATAATTTGTGCACCCACAGGAGTCGGATATGAATATATATGATGTTTCCAAGAAAGCTGGTGTTTCCATTGCCACTGTTTCGAGAGTTCTTAACGGCAACGCCAAGGTATCTTTAAAAACTAAAGATAAGGTTCTTGCCGCTATCAAAGAATTAGATTACACACCTAATGTATTCGCAAGAGGATTAGGTCTTAATACAATGAAAACTATTGGTATCATGTGTATTGATTCCTCAGATATTTACCTTGCCAATGCAGTATATTACCTTGAACAGGAATTAAGAAAGTATGGTTATGATTCTATACTATGCTGCACAGGTAGGGACTATAATAATAAGAAGAAATATCTTGAACTTCTCCTTAGTAAACGTGTTGATGGTATTATTCTTGCTGGTTCACAGTTTGTTGAAAATACTGGTTCCCACACTAATGATTATATTATAGATGCAGCTAAAGACATCCCGATAGTTCTTGCTAACGGATATCTCGATGCACCTAACATATATTCAGTTATGTGCAATGATGAAATTGCTATTTATAATGCAACAAAACTCTTGATAAATAACGGTCATCGTAATATAGTCTACTTATATACAAGCAGATCATATAGTGGAATGAACAAGTATGCTGGCTATATGAAAGCTTTAGCGGAAGCAGGCATCACTCTTCCTTCTGACTATAGTCATCTGTGTGGAAAGAATATATCACACGCGAAGGAATATCTTAATGAGCTTTATGATAAGAAGCTTCCTTTCGATGCAGTAGTCACTTCTGATGACTCGCTTGCAGCCGGTGCAGTTAAGTATGCACACTCACACTCTATCAGTGTTCCTGATAGTCTTGAGATTATTGGCTATAATAATTCGGTTCTTTCTATATGTACAGAACCAGAACTGACATCTATCGACAGCCACGTTGAACAGCTTTCAACCAAAGCCGTAGATGTTCTTATGAAGGTATTGTGCGGTGAAGATGCTGATAAACACAGTATTATCGCTGCTGATATTATAAAACGCAATACAACACATTTTTAATTCACAGGAGGATTAAGAACTATGAAACAATTCATGGACAAAGACTTTTTACTTTCAACACCTACAGCACAGCACCTCTTCCACGACTATGCTGACAAGATGCCTATCGTTGATTATCACTGTCATATCAACCCTAAGGAAATCGCAGAAGACAGAAAGTTCGAGAATATTACACAGGTATGGCTCGGCGGTGACCACTATAAGTGGCGTCAGATGAGAACTAATGGTGTTGATGAGAAGTACATCACAGGTGATGCTTCTGACCGCGAAAAGTTCCAGAAGTGGGCTGAAACACTTGAGATGGCTATCGGTAATCCACTTTACCACTGGAGCCACCTTGAACTTCAGAGATACTTCGGCTACAACGGCATCTTAAATGGTGATACAGCTGAAGAAGTATGGAATCTTTGCAACGCTAAGTTACAGGAAGATTCTATGTCAGTTAGAAACCTTATCAAGCAGTCTAACGTTAAGTTAATCTGTACAACAGATGATCCTGTTGATTCACTCGAATGGCATAAGGTATTAGCTAACGATGATACATTTGACGTAAAGGTTCTTCCAGCATGGAGACCTGATAAGGCCATGAATATCGAAAAGCCTGAATATCTTGAATACCTTAACACATTATCAGATGTAAGCGGAATCAAGGTTAATTCATTCGCTGCCCTTATTGATGCTTTAAGAAACAGAATGCAGTTCTTTGATTCAATGGGATGCTCAGTTTCTGACCATGCTCTTGAATACGTTATGTATAAGCCTTATACAGATGCTGAAATCGAAGCTATCTTTGCTAAGAGATTATCAGGTGAGGCTGTTACAACAGAGGAAATGAACAAGTTTAAGACAGCTTTCATGGTATCTGTAGGTAAGGAATACAACAAGCTTAACTGGGTAATGCAGTTACATTATGGTACTATCCGTGATAACAACGTATTAAGATACAACCAGTTAGGACCAGATACAGGATATGACTGTATCAACACTTATGACTGTTCAGCAGAGATGGCTCAGTTCCTCAACGCTCTTAACAGCACAGATGAACTTCCAAAGACTATCATCTACTCACTTAACCCTTCAGTTAACGCTGCTATCGGAACTGTAATCGGATGTTTCCAGGATTCTAAGGCAGTTGGTAAGATTCAGCAGGGTTCAGCTTGGTGGTTCAACGATCATAAGGTTGGTATGACAAACCAGATGACAAGCCTTGCTAACTTAAGCTTACTTGGTAACTTCATAGGTATGCTTACAGATTCAAGAAGCTTCTTATCTTACACAAGACATGAATACTTCAGAAGAATCATGTGCGAACTTATCGGTGGATGGGTTGAAAATGGTGAATATCCTAACGATGAGAAGGCTCTTAAGAAGATTGTTGAAGGTATCTCTTACAACAATGCAGTTCGTTACTTTGGTTTTAACTTATAAGATTAAGCACGGACAAATAGTATTATAGACATTCATTTGTTAATAATATTAAACTAAAAGCCGCTGTATATTGATTGTTATATTTCAATATACAGCGGCTTTTTTATTTCTTGTCTTTTCTTCTCATTGCAACTGGCTTTCTTGATACATTCTTCATCTCACTTTCATCAAGTGTATGCATCTTGCCATCGTGATCCATCTTATGCTTTGGCTTCTCTCCAACATATACCATAGATGAATTATCCTTGCTAAGCTTAGCTGAACACTCCGGGCAAAATCTTCCGTATCTTAGCTCTGCACCACACATCTGGCACTTAATATATGAACCAGAGCCATCTGGTATCTCGATACGACCCTGATATAAGAACTTCTGTATAGTCTTAACACTTACACCTGTTGCATCAGCTATTGTAACTGCATTCTGTGGTCCGTGCTTTTCAAGATAATCTCTTATCTTACCAAATTCTGTGAATTCTTTGGCACCACACTTAGGACATTCGTATGTTTCTCCATATACATATACCATTCTTGTGCCACAGTTAGGACATTCCTTAAGCACTGTATAATGCTCATCAAGCTCTGCCCTCATATTAATCTTCATCTTTTCATCATTATTGATATGCTGTCTGTTGCCAACAACTCTTTTGTTATTATTCTCCAATTTTACCCCTTCTTTCTTTTACCCTGTTTCTTAT
>DJDY01000105.1:0-701 GCA_002435585.1 Lachnospira sp. UBA5912 | reverse complement strand
TGTAGGCTCTCTTAAAGACCTCTTTAAGGCTGCCTTATTAGCCGCTCCTGAACCGTGGCTTGCAGCAAGGAACTGCCTTTGCTTCTCATTGATGTAATGTGTTATATCAATGTTGCAGGATGTAAGTGCACAGCCATAGATAATCTTCTTCTCACTGACTGTAACCTTCCTTACAATATTTCCAATGAGGCTTATGCCTGTCTTCATATCGTTAAACACCAGTCTTACCGGAAGGTTCTCTGCATCCATATCTTCAATTCCAACAAATGAGAAGCCGCTCTCGCTCACGTCCTTGAGAATAACATTAACAGCTTTCTTATTAGAACCTATCTGGACAACCGCTCCCAGACCAAGAAACAGTCTGAAAGACTCTCTACGGTTCATCTCAAAGCCTTCCCCTGATGCAACTATCTTGTATACATTCTTTCCATTATTCTGGACAGTTGTTATTCCGACACCTTTCCATACTATAGGGTTCTTTTCTTCTCTTAAATATATTAAATTAACCATCAAATGCCCTTCACCATTAAATGATAGTATCTTGCCGTCTATTCTTATTGGCTGGGCATATATATAATTCACTCCTGAGTCTACACACTGTGAGTGAAATTCCAACTTTCTTTCCTTAAGACTGACCTCAATAGTTAAATTACCTTCAGCCGGAACTTCCTTAATTATCATTAATTATCTCCAGAAATATA
>DJDY01000114.1 GCA_002435585.1 Lachnospira sp. UBA5912 | reverse complement strand
TCTGCCATAAGTCCGTCAAGAAGAAGTGAGTAATCAATAGCACCACCACGGCTTCCTACTTTACTGTCAAGTTCCAAAGCCTTTTCCTGATCGGCATATAAAAGCTTTGAATCATATAATATATGTCCTATTAATGTAGACTTTCCATCATCCACGCTTCCGCATGTTATAAACTTTAATAATCCTATCATCTTAGAAATACCCCTCTCTCTTTCTTCTTTCCATACTTCCTGCTGCTTCGTTATCGATAACTCTTGTTGTTCTCTCAGAAGATACAGCACTGAGTGTTTCATCGATTATCTCATCAAGAGTTGTAGCATTCGACTCAACAGCACCTGTTAAAGGATAACAGCCAAGAGTTCTGAATCTTACATTCTTGTATTCAATCTTTTCACCTTCTCTTAACTTCATACGGTCATCATCAACCATTATAAGCATGCCATCTCTTTCAACTACAGGACGTTTAGCTGCAAAGTAAAGAGGCACAATATCAATGTTCTCTCTCTTGATATACTGCCATATATCTGCCTCTGTCCAGTTTGATATAGGAAATACTCTTATACTCTCACCCTTGTTGATACGTGAATTGTAAAGCTTCCACATCTCTGGTCTCTGGTTCTTAGGATCCCATGCCTGGTTTTCGTTTCTGAATGAGAATATTCTTTCCTTAGCTCTTGATTTTTCTTCGTCTCTTCTGCCACCGCCAAATGCAGCCGTAAAACCATACTTGTTAAGAGCCTGCTTTAATGCCTGTGTCTTCATAATATCTGTATACACTGAACCATAGTCAAAAGGATTGATTCCTTTCTTAACACCATCTTCATTGATATACTCTATCATGTCAATGCCAAGCTTTTTAGCTGTTTCATCCCTGAACTTAATCATTTCCTTGAACTTCCATGTTGTGTTAACATGAAGGAATGGAAAAGGTGGTTTCTCAGGATAGAATGCCTTCATAGCCAGATGAAGCATTACTGAACTGTCCTTTCCTATAGAATAAAGCATAACCGGCTTTTCACATTCCGCCGCTACCTCTCTTATTATATATATTGCCTCAGCTTCAAGCTGATCAAGATGCGATAATTCTGCCATTGATTTATCCTTCCTTTCCTTATGTATTAATATTAGTACTTATTGGATTCTTTCTTATTAATAATAATTGTTTCCCTGCTGCCATCTGTCTTATCTATATTCCAGTTAAGATAGTCGCCATTAGCGGTAACACTCATCTTACTTCCCATACCACCCATATCTGCTCCAAGATACAGTGCTATAGCTTCAAACTTGCATTCCTTAAGACATGATGAACACCCCCAGCAGTCCTTAGGATACTTTATATATGCCTTTCTGTCCTCACCCATCTTTATAAGGCTTCCCGGACAGACAATGCTGCATTGTCCACATCCTACGCATTTGCTTTTATTAATTGCTATGCTCATATGTCTCACCTCTTCCTACAAGATTTCTGAATATAACTTCTATGTTATCACCATTCTTTCTGGTGTTGACATACTTAAGCCAGTCATCTGACTTATCCGGATAATCAAGATTCTCAGCAAAGCTGTGCCATCTTGTTTCCTTTCTTGCCTTTAAATGTTCTATAAGTACCTGACAGACCGTGAGTCTTTCCTTAAGCTCATATACAAACATAAGCTCATGGTAATCTGCGGCCGACACATTACCTGAAAGTGTTATAATCTGTGCTATCTTCTGCTTAGCAAGTTCAAGCTGTTTCTCATTAAACTGATAGTGGCTTCCAATTCCGCCTGCATATGTATCCATAACCTTCTGCATGGCTTCTTCAAGCTGCTCTGTAGAAAAAATCTCATCCTGTCTTTCAAGATATGTGTTGTATTCTTCAAGCTTCTTACTTACGAATTCATCTGCAAAAATATCATCAGCCTTCAAATCGTCATTTGCATAATACTCATTATCTTTTTCTTCTTTAAGTCTCTTAACTATATCTATGGCAGCTATCTCACCCTCTGCCATAGCACCTGTTACATACTTCTGAGGACATCCTCCCGCAACATCACCTGCTGCATACAGACCATCTATAGTAGTTTTTCTGTTAGTATCAACCCAGTAACCACTTGCTGTATGTCCACCTACTATGTAAGGCTCTGTTCCTTCTATCTCAACATTCTGCTCACTTGGATTCTTTCCTGACTCTATCCACTTAAGTGTCTGGCTTGGTGCCATGTTAAGATATGCTTTTTTCAGTGACTCATCCTGTTCTTTGCTTATTCCTTCTGTTCTTAGATAACATGGACCTCTTCCCTCGATATTCTCTCTTACGGTTCCATATACCCTCTGTGAAGTTGTAATACCATATTTATCTTCATATACTTCACCTTTTGAGTTAATCTGCTTAGCTCCAACTCCCTGTGCTATAGTTCCCGTTGGAGCTATAGTATCTTTGCAGCGTAAAGCTATGAATCTCATCTCAAATGTTGTCATCTCTGCGCCAGCATTAATACCCATTGCATATCCGGCTCCCGTATTAAATGGCGGATACCACATCTTATGTCTTGAAAAGCCTGGATTATTAGGCTTATAAAGCCCTGCAGCACCTCCTGTTGCACATAAAACCTTCTTAGCTCTTATCTCATATGCATACCCATCATCTATGTTAAACCCAACAGCACCTAGAATTGTGCCTTCTTTAACTATATAATCTGTTATGTTAAGTCTGTTTATAACTGTCACTCCATCAAGTGCTTCTACAGCTGATGCAAGTATAGGCTTGATATTCTCACCATTAATCTTAATATTACGATTACCTCTTGCAACATATTTTCCATTTTCATCCTTAAGTATTACAAGTCCCAGCTTTTCCATCCTGGCAGTAACTTCATTAAGTCTTTCTGACATAGTAAGAAGCAAATCCTCCCTTACGATATCATCTGCATCTTTTTTAGCATAATCAACGTAATCTTCTGGCTTTCTGCCATCAACTATATATGCATTGATAGCATTAACGCCCGCTGCAAGACATCCGCTACGTTTTATATTGGCTTTCTCTGCTATAATGATACTTGCTGTATCTGACTGCTCTTTTATGGTAAGTGCTGCATAACAGCCTGCTGTACCACCACCTATTATAAGAACATCCGTTGTAAGCTTCTTTAATCCATTTATCTTCATAAGCACTCCTTTTTGAAGTAAAGTAAATTCCTTTATTATACTACTATCAGCTTAAAGATTTCACAATACACAATAATAACAATATCACTTTATTAGATATAGAATACATCATCTGACTTCATGCCCTTATTCTCACACAAGTATGTTCTCTCACTGTCAACCGCATATATCCTGTATATAAGCACATGAACTTTCTCACCTATTGAAAGTGGTTCTTTTTCTAATGACCATTCACCCGTTATCCTTGTACATCCGATATTAACTGTGACATCCAGGTGATTACCTCTGAATAGTATATCTTCAACATATCCTTCTTCTGCAGCACTGTTGTACTGCTGAAGCTTTCCATATTTTGATATTTTTACAAACTCTGGTCTTATAACAGCCCTGTCAGCTCCTTTAACCTCATCAAAGCCTTTAAGCTTTGAATAATCAGAAACCTCTGATGTCTTTCCTATAAACTCAACAACAAAAGGTGTTGCAGGACTCTTATATATATCCACCGGGCTTCCCATCTGTTCTATCTTACCATGGTTAGTTATGATTATCTCATCTGCAACCTCAACAGCCTCATCCTGGTCATGTGTTACGAATATACTTGTTATTCCAAGCTTTGTAACCATGCTTCTAAGCCAGGTTCTAAGCTCTGTTCTTACCTTGGCATCTATCGCTGCAAAAGGTTCATCTAAAAGAAGCACCTGTGGATTAGGAGCAAGTGCCCTTGCGAATGCCACTCTCTGCCTTTGTCCACCTGATAACTGATTAGGATATCTTTTCTCTAGTCCTGAAAGTCCTGTTATCTCAAGAAGCTCGGTAACACGTTTCCTTATCTCATCCTTTGGAACCTTCTGTAACTTAAGCCCGAAAGCTATATTATCATATACTGTCATATGACGGAACAACGCATAATTCTGGAATACAAAACCTATGCCTCTCTTACTTGCAGGTATATCATTAACCCTTTTTCCATCTATGTATATATCTCCAAAGCTTGGAGTCTCAAGTCCAGCTATCATTCTTAATATAGTTGTTTTACCACTTCCTGAAGGACCAAGTAGTGCAACCAGCTTTCCTTTTTCAATACCAAAGTTTACATTATCTGATGCCCTGAAACTTCCGTATTGTTTAAATATATTTTTCATCTCAACGTACATTACTTAACTCCTCCCTTCTTAGTATTCTTCTGCCTGTATTCAAACACATTTCTAAGTATAAGTACTATGACTGCTATTATTACAAGTATTGATGACACTGCAAATGCTGCTGTTATAGATGAATCAGTCCCAGACATGTACAGCGCATCAATCTCAAGTGGAAGTGTGAATGTCTCTCCTCTTGTCTTGGAAAGTGCATTTACAGCACCGAACTCTCCAAGTGCTCTTGATGTACATAATATAATTCCATATATGAGTGACCACTTTATATTAGGAAGTGTTATCTTAAAAAAGATAGTGAATCCGTTAGCACCCATAAGTGCTGCAGCTTCTTCCTCATCTTTACCAAGTGAGTTAAGCACTGGTATTATTTCTCTTGATACATATGGAAATGTAACAAATATTGTTGCAAGTACAACACCAGGAACAGCAAAAGCAATTCTTACATTGGTTCCAAACACCTCATTAAACCATCTTATAACTGGATAAAAGAAACCAAGTCTTCCAAATGTCATAAGAAAAGCCAGTCCCACTATAACCGGGGATATTGAAAATGGTATATCTATAAGTGTTGCAAGTACTTGTTTTCCTTTAAAATCAAATCTAGTAAGTACCCATGCCGCTATTATACCAAACAGTGTGTTAATCACAACCGCAATAACTGTTGCGATAATTGTAACCTTTAATGCACTGAGTACGTAAGAGGTTGTCACTGATTTTATATAAAAGCCAATTCCCTCTTTAAGTGAACTTACTATTATGGAGAACAATGGAAGTATTAGCATCACTGTGATAAAAACCACTGTTATAAGCACACATATATTTCTTGTTGTTCTTTTTCTTTTTTCAAGCTTATCGTTCTCGCTCATGCTTACCTCCATTTCGATTAAATGTTCCTAATTAAGTTAAATGCTATTAAATGCTTCTGATTAAATCTTTTAATCTTAAATCTTTCTATGTAATGTTAAATTATTAATACTTCCAATTTTGTTTAATAACCTAACACATTCTCAATTTTCTTAAGATGTTCTCTTAGCAACTCTCATCTGTATTATATTGATAACAAATAATATAAGAAACGATATTATAAGCATCACAAGCGCTATCGCTGTCGCAGATGCATAATCTATGTAATTAAGCTTCTGCATTATTACATAAGAGACAACCTGTGTGTGCTCTTTAGCACTATTTCCAGATATGTATATAACACTTCCATACTCCCCGATTCCCCTTGCAAAGGCTAGTCCGAAACCAGTAAGTAGTGCAGGAGTTATCTCTGGAAGTATTACCTTGAAAAAAGTTTTTGAAGGGCTTGCTCCCAATATATAGGCTGCCTCTTCATACTGCGGATCCATTTTTTCAAGAACAGGGGTCACAGCTCTTACTACAAATGGAATACCAACAAATACTAAAGCGATAATAAGTCCGATATGTGTATAAGAAACCTTGATTCCAAGTGATGCAAGTGGTTTTCCAAGCAATCCTGTTTCTGAATACATCTTTGAAAGTGTTATACCTGCAACTGCTGTCGGAAGTGCGAATGGAAGTTCAATAAGTCCGTCAAGTATTCTTTTACCAGCAAAATCATATTTAACAAATGTCCAGGCAAGTATTGTTCCAAACACGCAGTTAATAACCGCTGCTATAAAGGAACAGCTTATACTTGTCACGAAAGCGTTTACAACATTCTTCTTGGTAACAAGAGCTATAAACTCACCAGGTGATAACTTAAGTGAATACACCATAACTGATGCAAGTGGTATAAGTACTATAAGTGATAACATTGTAACCGTTATTCCAAGTGTAAGATGAAACCCAGGAATAACTCTTACCTTCTTATCTTTAGCTTTCTTACTTTTCATGGTCTTCCCATCGAATTCAGGTTCTTTATTAGCTGTATTAGTTGTCATATATTTCATCGAACCATCCTCCATCATCAAAATATATTCTGTAAGCCTCATTCCATCCGCCATAATCATCTATGGTTGTCAGTCTTACGCTCAAGTCAAATTCATCACCATACTCAGATAATATATTCTTATCAGATGGTCTGTAACCATACTTGGCTGCAAGTCTTTGTGCCTCATCTGAATACAAGTATGATAGATATTCACTGGCAAGTTCTTCTGACTTATTAACTTTAACATTATCATCAACTACTGCTACACTTGGCTGTGCCAGTATACTTACCGATGGTGTAATCATCTCATATTCTCCAGGATAAGAATTCATTGAGTTAATCGCTTCATTTTCCCATGCTATAAGGACATCACCTTTTTTATTCTCAACAAATGTTGTTGTTGAACCTCTGGCTCCTGAATCAAGCACAGAAACATTGGAATATAACTTTCTTAAAAACTCTTTCTGGGAACTCTCATCTTTATATTTTTCCTTTGCAAAGCTGAGTGCCGCAAGAAAATTCCAACATGCACCGCCACTGCTCTTAGGATCTGGAGTTATCACTTCAACATTATCTGCTATAAGGTCATCCCAGTCCTTTATTCCAAGCGGGTTATCTTTTCTTACCAAGAATACAATTGTTGATGTATATGGTGCTGAATCCCTGTCATATTCTTCTTTCCATCCTGCATCTATAAGTCCAGTGTTCTCTATAAGTGTTATATCGTGTTCAAGTGCAAGTGTAACAACAT
>DJDY01000160.1:10795-10963 GCA_002435585.1 Lachnospira sp. UBA5912 | reverse complement strand
TTCATGTTCATACGGAAACATCCATCACCTGCAATGTTGATAACAACCTTATCCCTGCAGCCTACCTTGGCACCTATAGATGCTCCAAGTCCATAACCCATAGTACCAAGACCACCTGATGTAAGAAGTGTCCTTGGATTCTTATACTTATAATGCTGTGCAGCCCAC
>DJDY01000160.1:0-10757 GCA_002435585.1 Lachnospira sp. UBA5912 | reverse complement strand
CTGTGCAGCCCACATCTGATGCTGTCCAACATCTGTAGAGATTATAGCCTCGCCATTAGTAATCTCGTATATCTTTTCCATAATATAAGGTCCGTTAAGTACATCTGTTCTGTACTTCATAGGGAACTTTTCTTCATATTCCTTAAGATGTGCAAGCCAATCTGCATGATCAAGCTGCTCAAGCTTGGCATTAACCCTCTTAAGAATCTCAAGTGCATCACCTACAACTGATGCATCTGTATGTATGTTCTTATTAATCTCCGCTGCATCTACATCAAACTGCAGAATCTTTGCGTTCTTCGCAAACTTTTTAGTATTACCTGTAACTCTGTCAGAAAATCTTGCTCCTATTGTTATAAGAAGGTCACACTCTGAAACTCCGAAATTAGATGTCTTTGTTCCATGCATACCAAGCATTCCAGTATAATGAGGGTCTGAGCCATCAAATGCGCCTTTACCCATAAGTGTATCACACACTGGTGCATCCACCTTTTTAACAAACTTCTTAAGTTCTTCTGATGCTCCAGATGCAATAACACCTCCACCTACGAATACATAAGGTTTCTTTGCTGCCTTAATCATAGCTACAGCATTCTCAACATCTTCTTCCTTAATAGTATCTGTTATTCTTTCTATTGGCTTAGGTGTTTCCTTTATGTAATCACATTCGTTAGCTGTCGCATCCTTTGTAATATCTACAAGGACAGGGCCAGGACGTCCTTCTTTTGCTATTCTGAATGCTCTTCTTAATGTATTGGCAAGATCCTTAACATCCTTTACGATAAAGCTGTGCTTAGTTATAGGCATAACTATTCCTGCTATATCTACTTCCTGGAAACTGTCCCTTCCAAGAAGAGGAAGTGTAACATTACATGTTATGGCAACCATAGGAATAGAATCCATCATTGCTGTTGCAATACCTGTTACAAGATTAGTTGCACCAGGACCTGATGTTGCAAAGCATACGCCAACCTTACCTGTTGCTCTTGCATAACCATCAGCAGCATGTGAAGCACCCTGCTCATGAGATGTAAGTATATGTGTAATTTCATCTGAATGCTTATATAACGCATCATAGACGTTAAGAATAGCTCCACCTGGGTATCCAAATACAGTATCTACACCCTGCTCTTTTAAGCATTCAACTATAATCTCTGAACCATTTAATATCATTAGTCGGTCTTCCTTTCGTTATATTTATATTTCTACTTTTATAATATATTTCATCTAAATATACTATAAATGAGCAAATTTAAAATATTACACAATTATATCCGTATTACACAGACACATTTTACATAATCTATTAAAATGTATCTGTGTCACAAACAAAACAATTTATTCTTGTGCATTTTCTTCATCTGCTCTTTTACAGTAAATATGCTTATTAAGCCTCTGGAGTCTTTAATATTGCTCCTCTGTTGCCAGATGTAACCATGGAAGCATATCTCTTAAGATAACCTGTTGTTACCTTTGGCTCTCTTGGCTGCCACTTAGCTTTTCTTGCTGCAAGTTCCTCATCAGAAACTTTAAGTTCAAGCTTAAGACCTGGAATATCTATGCTTATGATATCGCCTTCTTCTACTAAAGCTATAGGACCGCCTACCGCTGCTTCTGGTGAAACATGTCCAATAGATGCACCACGGCTGGCACCTGAGAAACGTCCATCTGTTATAAGTGCAACTGATGAGCCAAGTCCCATACCGGCGATAGCTGATGTTGGGTTAAGCATTTCTCTCATACCAGGACCACCCTTAGGACCCTCATATCTTATAACAACTACATCTCCAGGTACAATCTTTCCACCCTTGATAGCTGCAATAGCATCCTCTTCACAATCAAATACTCTTGCTGGTCCTTCATGTACAAGCATTTCATCAACAACTGCTGAACGCTTAACAACTGAACCATCTGGCGCAAGATTGCCTGAAAGAACTGCAAGACCGCCTGTCTTGCTATATGGATTATCAACTGGTCTTATAACCTCTTCATCCCTGTTATAAGCTGTTGCAATACACTCGCCGATTGTCTTTCCTGATACTGTCATACAATCTGTGTTAAGGAGTCCGATATCTGCAAGCTCCTTCATGACTGCATATACACCACCTGCTTCATTGAGGTCTTCCATATATGTAGGACCTGCTGGCGCAAGATGACAAAGATTAGGTGTCTTTTCACTTATTGGATTAGCAAACTTAATATCAAAATCAAAGCCAATCTCATGTGCAATAGCTGGAAGATGGAGCATACTGTTAGTAGAACATCCAAGTGCCATATCAACAGTAAGTGCATTCATAATAGAATCCTTTGTAATGATATCTCTTGCTGTAATACCCTTATTAACCATATCCATAACTGCCATACCAGCGTGCTTTGCAAGCTTGATTCTCTCTGAATATACGGCTGGAATTGTTCCGTTTCCACGAAGTCCCATACCAAGAGCTTCTGTAAGACAGTTCATTGAATTAGCTGTATACATGCCTGAACATGAACCACATGTAGGACATACCTTTTCTTCGAATTCAAGTACATCATCTGCTGTCATAGTTCCTGCAGCGTATGAACCAACCGCTTCAAACATAGATGAAAGACTTCTCTTCTTTCCCTTAACATGACCTGCAAGCATAGGACCACCTGATACAAACACTGTAGGAAGGTCAAGTCTTGCTGCTGCCATAAGAAGTCCAGGAACATTCTTATCGCAGTTAGGTACCATAACAAGTCCATCAAACTGATGTGCAATAGCCATACATTCTGTTGAATCAGCTATCAAGTCTCTTGTTACTAATGAGTACTTCATGCCAACATGTCCCATGGCTATACCATCACATACTGCGATAGCTGGAAATACTACTGGAACACCACCGGCTTCCGCCACTCCTAACTTAACTGCATTTACAATCTTATCAATATTCATATGACCTGGTACGATTTCATTATATGAACTAACAATACCAATCATAGGCTTCTTCATTTCTTCTGCTGTGAAACCAAGTGCATTAAAAAGGCTTCGCGCTGGTGCCTGCTGCATACCGCTTCGTGCATTATCACTTATCATAATTATTCTCCTTGCAAATCTAATTCTTTAAGTTAAAATGTTCTCTCAACCCGCATATTTACTTAGGCTGCATAACTTATTCCACTATTCGTTAAGCCTTCATATATTATACTGCTTCACTGATTATCCAGCTTTTATACATTATGCCACCAGAGAACATTTATCATTACTGTCTATAATTATATTTATTCATATTATATAAACTTATACTCTCTGTGCTATAAGGTCGCCCATCTTATCTGTTCCAACCTTAGTACAGCCTTCTGAATATATATCTGTTGTTCTGTAACCTTCCTTAAGTACGGTTGCAACTGCCGCTTCTATAGTATCTGCTTCCTTATCAAGATCAAGTGAATATCTTAACATCATAGCTGCTGAAAGGATAGTTGCTATAGGGTTAGCTATATTCTTTCCTGCTATATCTGGTGCTGAACCATGGCTTGGCTCATATAAGCCTAACTTAGTCTTACCAAGGCTTGCTGATGATAACATACCGATAGAACCTGTTATCATACTAGCTTCATCTGAAAGAATGTCACCAAACATATTCTCTGTAAGTATAACATCAAACTGTACTGGATTCATAACAAGCTGCATAGCACAGTTATCTACAAGCATATCCTCTAATTCTACTTCTGGATAATCCTTTGCAACCTCATGCACAATCTTTCTCCAGAGTCTTGAAGAATCAAGTACATTAGCCTTATCAACGCTTGTAACTTTCTTTCTTCTCTTCATAGCTATCTCAAAGCCCTTAATAGCTATTCTTCTAATCTCTTCTTCATTATATGTAAGAGTATCAACAGCAGTCATAAGACCATCAACCTCTTCTGTATGTCTCTTACCGAAGTAAAGACCACCAGTAAGTTCCCTCATTATAACCATATCGAAACCATCACCGATTATCTCTTCTTTGAGTGGGCATGCTGCCTTTAACTCATTATATAAATAAGCAGGACGAATGTTGGCAAATAACTCCAGTTCCTTACGAATCTTTAACAATCCTGCCTCTGGTCTTAGGTTAGGTGCCACGTCATACCATCTTGAGTTACCCACGTTTCCACCTACAGCACCTAGAAGCACTGCATCTGAAGCTTTAGCGACGGCTACTGCCTCATCTGTAAGAGGTACCCCACACTCATCTATAGAGCATCCTCCCATTAAAATCTTCGTATAATCGAACTTGTGACCATACTTAACTGCCACAGCATCCAACACCTTAACGGCCTCTGTGACTATCTCTGGTCCGATTCCATCTCCTGGAATTAATGTTATTCTGCAATCCATGTTAATTCCTGCCTTTCTTTGTTGTAATAAAGCCCATATCTGGATGCATTATAATAAAACTGCTCAAATTAATGTTTATTATAAGGGACATAAAATCTTTCATCACTGTAACTATCGTCATTCATGTCCCGCCAAGTTAAGGCTATTGTTTAATATTTTACTCCATAATAGTACATTTTTCAAGTGGCGGTATCTATGAAAGTATGTGAAAGTTAACCTTCAACAGATAAAAGACAAGACACTTGTAAAATATATATCAAAAAAATCTCCGGATACCTCTTCCTATACAGGAATACTATCCGGAGATTCTAAAATATTCATAGAATATTATGCAAGTTGTTTACCTTTTGATTATTCTTCTGTTGAAGATGGCTTTTCAACCTGTGCGATAGCCTTCTTCTGCATAGTTATACGGCAGTTCTTGTTATTACCGAATTCTACGATTACATCATCCTCTGTTATATCAAGGATAACACCATAGAAACCACTTGTTGTAAGAACATAATCACCAATAGCCATTGAATCCATAAGCTGCTGCTGTTCTTTCTGCTGTTTCTTCTGTGGCTTAATTGCAAAGAAGTACATTAAAGCACCAAGTGCTATTACATACACAATAATAATACCAATCTGACCCATTATTAATTCCTCCTGATTATCTGCCTGCATACAGGCTCAATATGCTTCTATCCAGAAGCTGTTAAAACAATTCTGGATTCAGCCTCAATATTTTAATAATAGCGTAATTTTTTCTATATGTCTATCATTTAATGATAAATTTATAGCATTTTTATGATTATAATCGAATTAAAATCATAACCTACAACTAATTATTAATCCTGCTTCTTATCATATGTCTTAAGCAGATATAATCTCTCATCCTTAAAGCTCTTATAGTTACCCGCATCAATGGCACCTCTGATATCTTCCATAAGGTGATTATAAAAATAAAGATTATGAAGTACGCAAAGTCTCATACCAAGCATTTCTTTTGCTTTAAGAAGATGTCTTATATACGCTCTTGAATAGTTCTTACATGCTGGGCACTGGCAGCCTTCTTCGATAGGCGCTGTATCCTTTTCATACTTTGCATTAAACAGATTAATCTTACCAAGCTTTGTATACACATGTCCATGTCTTCCGTTTCTCGATGGATATACGCAGTCAAAGAAATCGATTCCTCTGTCTACTGACTCCAGGATGTTGGCTGGTGTACCAACTCCCATAAGATATGTTGGCTTATTCTGAGGAAGATAAGGAACGACCTCATCAAGCACATGATACATTTCCTCATGTGTTTCACCTACTGCAAGACCACCAACAGCATAACCATCAAGATCAAGCTCTGATATACGCTTTGCATGATCAATTCTTATATCATCATATATTGCTCCCTGATTAATGCCAAAAAGCATCTGATTCTTATTGATAGTATCTTCAAGTGAGTTAAGCCTGTTCATCTCTTTTTTACAGCGTTCAAGCCATCTTGTAGTTCTCTCAACTGAGTTGATAATGTACTTTCTGTCAGCCTTTGCAGGAGCACATTCGTCAAATGCCATAGCAATTGTCGAACCAAGATTAGACTGTATCTGCATACTCTCCTCTGGTCCCATAAATATCTTATGTCCATCTATATGCGACTGGAAAGTAACACCCTCTTCTTTTATCTTACGGAGTCCTGCAAGTGAAAACACCTGAAATCCGCCTGAATCTGTAAGTATAGGCTTATTCCAGTTCATAAACTTATGGAGCCCACCAAGTTCTTTGATAAGCTTATCACCAGGTCTTACATGAAGGTGATATGTGTTAGATAATTCTATCTGTGTTCCTATTTCCTGCAAATCTGTTGTGGCTACCGCACCCTTAATAGCCGCAACTGTTCCGACATTCATGAACACAGGTGTCTGGACAGTTCCGTGAACTGTAGTGAATTCAGCTCTTTTAGCTCTTCCATCTGTTTTTAGTATTTTATACATAACTTTCTTTCTCTTTCTTATATCTTAGATTCTATTACTTATTGTTCTGTGATTTATTATCTTATAAATTATTTTATAATAAATATAGATAACAGCCTTCTACCTTTTTATAGGAATCCGCTATTCTGTCTTTTATAAAAATCAACTATTCTATCTTTTATAGAAATCAACTATTCTGTCAATTCTTGACGTCATATTACCTAATATCATATCTACAAGTGTCAACGCAGTCATAGCTTCAACAACAACTACCGCCCTTGGAACTATCATAGGGTCGTGTCTTCCTTTTATAGATATAGCAATATCTTCGCCCGACTTATTAACTGTCTGCTGAATAGCTGCTATAGATGGTGTTGGTTTCACTGCAGCCCTGAATATTATATCAGAGCCATCACTCATACCGCCAAGCACTCCGCCACTGTGATTAGTCTTCTTAACAATCTTGCCGTCTTTTATTGTAAAACTATCATTGTTGGTGCTTCCTGTACTGTCAGCCGCAGCAAATCCATCACCTATCTCAAAGCCCTTAACTGCACCTATCGACATAATTGCCTTTGCAAGGTTAGCATCAAGCTTATCAAATACTGGATCGCCTACGCCTGGCATCATACCTGTTACAACGCACTCTATTATCCCACCAATAGAATCCCTTTCCTCAAGCTTCTTAGTTGCGTATTCTTCCACCTTGCAGGCAGCTTCTGCATCCGGCATATTAAAAGCGTTCTCATCACGTTCCTTTATATCGAACTTATCATAATCTATGCTTATTCCTCCTATCCTCGTTGCATAAGCACATACACTTATCTTAAGTGCTTCAAGCACTTTAATGGCGATTGCTCCTGCTGCCACTCTGCCTATCGTTTCTCTTCCCGAACTTCTTCCACCGCCTCTGTAATCCCTGAAGCCATACTTTTCATCAAATGTATAATCTGCATGTCCTGGTCTGTAATACTTGGCTATTTCTGAATAATCAGAGGAACGCTGTGTTTTATTATACACAACCATTGATATAGGTGTCCCCGTCGTCTTTCCTTCAAACACACCTGACAGTATACTCACCTTATCATCTTCTTTTCTTGGTGTTGTAAACTTAGACTGTCCTGGTTTTCTTCTATCAAGAAACTTCTGAATATCCTCCTCGCATAAAGAAATACCTGCCGGGCATCCATCCACAACAACTCCCAGTCCTTCTCCATGGGACTCACCCCAGGTCATTATCTTAAATATATTTCCAAATGTTGAACCTGCTGCCACCTTATCTTTCTCCTATCCTGTATTAATATTTATTCTATCTGCCTATATGCTACATTTAAACACATTCTACCTTCTGCATTTAAACTTTCTATATGCTACATTTAAACTTTCTTTCTACTAACAATACACTACCTGCCAGTTAAATACCAAACACGTAAAAATCTGATATCATCTATAAATAACACTCTATAGATAATATCAGATTTTCATTAATTATTCAAAACATTTTCAAGATTATTTCTAGCCTCATCAAGTGCTTCCGCTGATTGTGCATCCATCTTTTCAGGCTTGGTCTTTAAGATAAGCTTCTTAATCACATTCATAGCTTCCTTTACAGCTTTCCTTTTAGCCTTGTCCCATGTTTTTTTATTCTGGCTATACTCGCCTTCGGCACGCCTTAATGTGTTCTCTGCTTCGATGCGTGAGTTGCAGAATTCCTCATTCTGCTTATCCTGCGCTCCATACACCTCAGCTTCCCACTTAGCTCTTTCTATCTCTTCTTCTGACATGTTAGAACTTGAAGTTATCGTTATAGACTGTTCTCTTCCTGTTCCTAAATCCTTTGCTGATACATTCACAATGCCATTCGCATCTATATCAAAGGTTACTTCTATCTGTGGCACACCTGCCATGGCTCTTTTGATACCACTTAATCTGAAGTTACCTAGGAGCTTGTTATCTCTTGTGAATCTTCTCTCACCCTGGAACACCTTGATATCAACCGATGTCTGGAAGTTGCCAGCTGTTGTGAATATCTGGCTATGCCTTGTAGGAATAGTTGTGTTACGCTCTATAAGCCTGCTTGCTATACCACCAACAGTCTCTATAGAAAGCGATAAAGGCGTTACATCCATAAGTATAATCTCAGCTGCTGCTGAACCTGGCTTAAGCTGGTTGCCAAGCTTGCCTCCCTGTACTGCTGCTCCAAGTGCCACACACTCGTCAGGATTAAGATTTCTTGATGGTTCTTTACCCATAATCTGTCTTACTTTATCCTGAACCGCTGGAATTCTTGTAGAACCACCGACAAGAAGCACCATACCTATATCATTCTTGCTAAGACCTGCATCATGAAGTGCATTCTCAACAGGAATAACTGTCTTATCAACAAGATCATCTGTAAGTTCATTGAACTTCTGCCTTGTAATGTTCATATCTATGTGATGTGGTCCGTCCTTAGCTACTGCTATAAATGGAAGATTAATATTAGCATTCATGGCTGACGAAAGCTCTTTCTTAGCCTTTTCAGCTTCTTCCCTTAACCTCTGCATAGCTGCCGGATCTTTGGCTAGGTTGATACCATCTGTTTCCTTGAATCTCGCAACAATATAATCAACAATACGTGAATCAAAATCATCACCGCCAAGATGGTTATCTCCTGATGTGGCAAGAACCTCTATAACATTATCGCCTATATCAATAACAGATACATCAAATGTACCTCCACCAAGATCATACACAAGAACCTTCTGTGGATTGCCATTATCTAGTCCATATGCAAGTGCAGCACTTGTTGGCTCATTGATAATTCTAAGCACATTAAGTCCTGCTATCTTACCTGCATCCTTAGTTGCCTGTCTTTGTGCATCATTAAAATATGCTGGTACTGTGATAACAGCATCTGTAACTTCTTCGCCAAGAAATCCTTCTGCATCTTTTTTCAACTTCATAAGTATATATGCTGATATCTCCTGTGGCGTATATGCCTTACCATCTATCTTTTTTCTGTAATCTGTTCCCATATGTCTCTTAATGGAGAATATGGTTCTGTCTGAATTAACCGATGCCTGTCTTCTCGCTGCATCTCCCACCAGCCGTTCCTTATTCTTAGTAAATGCGACAACCGATGGTGTCGTTCTATACCCTTCGCTATTAGTAATAACTGTTGGCGAATCTCCTTCTATAACTGCCACGCAGCTATTTGTTGTACCAAGATCGATTCCTATTACCTTACTCATAACTCCTCCATAACTCACACTAAGAATAATACTTACATACCTTCAGATATAAATGTATCAAAATATTCCATTATATATAAGCATATTTATAATTTATACCTGACATTCATACGATAATTATTAGTGTATCATATTCATAGAGAATTACCATTAATAAATGTGGAATTAATTAGAAAATTTATATAAACTCCTGGGTTGTTTTATTACCATTCAAAATAACATACTTCTAAAACTTGCCCTTGAAAAATATGAGCCCCTCTCTTGTATCAATATTCATTATATAAATTTTCTCAGGAATTGCAAGACCAATTATATACTATTCTCCTTATAACCATGCGGCAGCCTTACCCTTAGCACTTTCCTCTTAAGCATTTTTCCGTCCCATGGAATAAGAGGATATATATAACTCTTGCCCGTTATGGTCCTGTTAAATGCTATCATGAGCACTGATATTACAACTCCCACAATGAAACCACCAAGATTAAATATCTGTGTGAGTATGAGCATAAGCACCCTTAAGAACTTAAATGCGTAACCCATTTCAAAGTTTGTCTGACCATAAGTTCCTACTGTTACAACTGCCATATAAAGAAGTGCCTCCGGATTAAACCAGCCCGAACTCACTGCATATTCACCAACAACAATACCTGCTACGATACTTAAAGGTGTTGATAACATAGTCGGTGTGTTGACTGCCGCAAGTTTAAGACCGTCAACTGCAAGCTCAAGTATAAGGAGCTGTAAAAGCACAGGCACAGTTATGTCATCTGTTATAAGCACGAATTTCATAAATTCGGGAACCCAGTCAGGATTGTTTACAAAAAGCAGCCATAACGGAGTTAATATCCACGTCACAATAGAGAAGAAAAATCTTGTAATTCTAAGATATGAGCCTATCATTGGAGAAAAGTTAAAATCATCTGCTTCCTCTATAATATCAAAGATAGAGGCAGGAATTATCATAACTGCGGGAGAATTGTCGACCATAATTACAATATTTCCGTCAAGTATTGCGGCTGTCGCGGTATCTGGGCGTTCTGAGTACTTAAATTTCGGAAATGGGTTAATCCATTTATGCGTGAACATACACTCTGCAAGGCTTTCTATATTCATAGTAAGCGCATCAACATCTATTGATTGTATGAGCTTTCTCATTCTATTAAGAACACTCTGGTCAACAGAGTCAGATATATAACATATCGCAACATCTGAACGTGAACGTCTGCC
>DJDY01000074.1 GCA_002435585.1 Lachnospira sp. UBA5912 | reverse complement strand
TATACCCCTGATGAATCCGGTCCTCTTCCAATCAGCTTTAACAGAAGCCATAATATAGCTTTAAGCACCGCCATAAGCCCTGCTGATATTGTCTGGAATATGTTGCCATATTTTCCACTGTAGAATAAAAGCATTCCCATTATCATAAAGAATGCAAATATGAACATCATAATAACATTAATGCGTATTATTCTTCTTGCCGGGAACTCTGACTTTCCTTCATTGACCGAAAATATCTTATATAATTCACTAAGCTGGTTATAGAAGAACTGGCATATAACGAAAGCTATAAACAAAAAAAGCTGTATACCCATAAGTGTATCATTATGCTTATAACTTCCAATTATATAGAAAGCAATCATGAATATTCCGTATGCTGCGTGAAGCTTTTCATTCGCTCCAACAGCAAGCTGCATATCATCCCTGCTCTTACCTGATACATCATAGCTTGTCTCAGATGCTCTCTCGTATTCTTTTTTCTGCACATACAGATTCTTTAATCTGATGGAGTGTGCAGCTATAGCAACAGCCACTAACACATACCCGGCTAATTCCATATCTGATGTTGAAAGTCTTGCCGCTATGAACACAAACACAATATTAAGAACCATAAACAATGGGTAATTAGTAATATATTTTCTTGAGAAATACGTGACTAACACAGGTATTAACACTATCAGACAATAATATGATGTAGCAGGATCATTGCCAGCAAGTCCTGTATACACGCCAACAGCCATGGACATATATACAATACAGAGTATTAATATCTCAAGTAGCATCCTGCTGTTTCTAATATGTTTTATCTGCATCATTCTTTCCTTTCAATACATCTTCATAATACATGCTGCCAACTCCGCTTACAACCTGTGGAACAATCCATATCTTATTATACTGCTTATCCATGATAAGCTGTGCTGTTTTCCTGATTCTGTCGTTTTTATTGGCAGATATGAGGACATATACCATATCATCCTGCCTTTTTATGCTGTTAGATGATACTTTATTATCTTTATTCATAGCCGTCAGCATATCAGCGAACTCATCCATAGCCTGCGATACATCTATCCTTGCAAGTTCCATATTAATCTGGTTAAAGTGTGATAAACCAGAACCCGGTTGTATAGTTATATTGGCCTTAGTATCTATATCACGTCCGTTAGAAATCATTGATACATTAACACCCCTTGATACAAGCATCTGCGAAAGAGCGGCAGCTATACTTATAGCCTGCTCGACTATATCCTCCTGCATATACGCCCCCTCACTCTCAAGATTAAGAAGCAGGCATACATTTCTGCTGACTGTCTCGTTATAATGATTAACCATCAGATTACCTGTTTTGGCATATGCATTCCAATTGATATCCCTTATGCTGTCATATGACTGATAATCCCTTATTCCTGCGAAAACAAACTTATCTTCACTAAGATACTTTTTTCTCTCAAGTTCGCCCATAACCATGTTGTTAACGTCTGATAGCTGGCTTACGTCTGCTGGCTTTGGAAACACCGTTATGTTACTATATAATCTGCTTCTATGTATCATAATCTCATTCATAAAAGCACCTGGAAACACCATTTCCACGACATCAAGTCTGTATACACCTCTTCTGCTGCATTCTACCTCAATACGTCTTGTGACCTTCTGGTTTGAAAGCAGCGAGAACACATCATTCCGATATGTTTTATCCGACACCATGGAATTCGTATCTTTCTGCCCGAATATAAAGCTTCTGTCTATATCAAACTTTACATTCATGCAAAACACTGGAAGCCTCTTGGCATTCACAACTGTTTCCACTAACTCTATCTTATCACCCTTAGTAGCTGTAGTATGTGAAAAGACTATATCAGAACTAAGGTTTTTGTCCCAGTTTTTCTTATATACTACTGATATAACCTTATAAACAATAACAACTCCTATAAGCATCAAAATAATATTCATCTACTTAGTCCACTCCTCAGTTGGTACTGCAACCTGTGCAAATGCAGCGTTAACAGCCTGTTCTCTGCTGCCCTTTGATACAAGTCCTGTACTAAACACAAGTCTGTGTGCCCACACACACACTGACAGTTCTTTGATATCAGATGGTATAACATAGTCTCTTCCATTCACATATGCATATGCCCTGGCAGCATTCACCATGGCTATCGAACCTCTTGGACTTATACCTATTGCAACATCTGACATCTTACGTGTCGCCTGCGCAAGTTCCGCTATGTAATCAATAAGTGAAGGATGTATATATACCTCCTTAACCTGTTTTTTCATGTCTATAATATCCTGTCTTTTGCATACACTGCCAAGCTCTGTAACAGGGTTATTGTTTAAGAATCTGTTAAGAATCTCAACTTCTGCACTCTTATCAGGATATCCCATCTCAAGCTTCATAAGGAACCGGTCTAACTGTGCTTCTGGAAGTGGATATGTTCCCGCTGTTTCTACTGGATTTTCCGTTGCAAGTACTATAAATGGCTCTTCCAGTTTAAGTGTATCACCATCAATAGTAACCTGGTGTTCTTCCATGCATTCAAGCAGTGCAGACTGTGTTCTTGGTGTGGCTCTGTTTATTTCATCCGCAAGTATAATATTAGCAAATACTGGTCCTTTGCTTAACACGAACTCTCCACTCTTCTGATTATATGTATGAAGTCCTGTTATGTCCGATGGAAGAAGGTCTGGCGTGAACTGTATTCTCTTAAAATCACAGTCAATGCTCTTAGCTACAGTCTTTGCAAGCATAGTCTTGCCAGTTCCAGGAACATCCTCTAAAAGGATATGTCCTCCCGCAAGTATGCTTGTAAGTACCTTTACAACCACTTCATCTTTTCCTACAATAACTTTTCCAACATTATCTAATATGCTATTAATATTCATAATTCCTCTTTTCATTTATAATTATAGTTTGAAGTATTATTCAATCTTGTTAATTATAACAAAAAAGCCACAGCAGTATCAACAACTACTGTGACTTTTTAACAAAGTATTCATATTATGTCTGTTATGTTTCTATTGTGTTTCTAACCTGTCAATTTCAGGCTGGTCTTGCAGCCCGCCTCTTAATCCTGTTGCTCTTCACCTGGAAGCTCCTGATTAACATCTATTCCTCTTGGTGCAACTGGTGTCGAGAACACTATTTGTGTACTTGTTCTTCCAAACTTCTGCAGCTGTCCTATGAATGTATCAAGTTCCATTGTGCTTGGAAATACCACCTTTAGCAGCATCGAATAATTACCTGTTACACAGTTGCATTCGACCACGTTAGGGCATGACTTGATAAATGGATAAAACTCTGGTTTCTGTACCGGTGCTACCTCAAGGTTAATAAATGCTGTTATATGATAGCCCAGCTTTAACTGGTTTATCTTAACTTCATAACCTTCTATGATTTCTTCTTTCTCAAGTCTTTCTATTCGTGCTGATACAGCAGGTGATGATAAAAACACATTTTCAGCAAGTGCCTTAAGTGGCATTCTTGCGTTATTCTGCAATAATGTAATTAATTTCTTATCAATCTTATCCATAATCATTCTCCATTTCTATGTTCTTTATTTTATCATCTGTCATCTATTTTAATATATAAGACATTGATGATATGATATGAGTGTCAAAAGTAAATTTTGACGCTCACTGATGGTTAGTAATCTTTACTATTCAAAAAGAAAAAGAGGACAATTCCAGCTATGAATGTTAGAATTGTCCCCTTTGACTTCGAATATTAATTTATTTGTAATATACACCTTCTTTTCTAAATTGGCAACCCCGTATTTTGTATTTTTTTGTATAATTATATTATTTTATTAAGTTTTTTATTTATTCGTTAAATATAAATTGCTAAGATATATAATATATGTTAAAGTCTAATATGAATGTCGTATTAAGCTTGTATCGTATTAAACTTGCGTTTTCCTAGCACAACAACTGTCAAAGGTCTCATGACATGACAGCGGCTTATACAGCATTCGTATGATAGTGACATATAACACAATAAAACAAAGTAATTAAGATAGGAGATAATTATGTCAGATAATACAGATTATAACAATAATTCAGAATATTCAACAGTAACTCTTGCCTTAGATGATGGTGATGTTGAATGCGCAGTCATAAGGACTTTTCCTGCTGGCAGCAAAAACTATATAGCACTTCTTCCAATTGCAGATATCGATAAAGATGAAAGCGAAGTTTATCTTTACAGATATTCTGTCTCTGATGACAACGAACCTGTTCTTGAGAATATAGACTCTGATGAAGAATACGAAATCGTTTCTGATGCCTGGGATGAAGAACTTGATGCTATGGAATATGAAGCTCTTTACGCACAGGAGGATGCTGAGAACTAATAGCTATGAACAGATGTTTTCATTACATACAAATGATGGATCCAGTTCACCTATAAACCTTGAAGCAGTTGTGTCTTGTCCATATCTTTTTACAGGATATGCAAGATACAACTTTTCTTTTGCCCTCGTCATTGCCACATACATAAGCCTTCTTTCTTCCTCTATCTCTTCGTTTAAGACAGCCTTATTATATGGAACTATACCCTCGCATACATCCATTATGAACACGTACCCAAACTCCAGTCCTTTACACCCATGCATCGTATATATATTTATGGCATCATTTTTTTGAGTGTAACATTTTTCACCACTCTGCTCATTTATATATTTAACCAGACTTTTTATATCATGATGTTTTCTTGACATATGCTTTAGTTCTTCCAGTTTTCCATATACTTCTTCTTTATTAAGTCTTTTTTTAATTATCTCTTCTTCCATATAATCCTCATACCCTACTCCTTTAAGTATATAATTAATTGCGGCATATGGTGGCATTTTACTTATCATTTTCATATCAAACTGCATGTCATTGATTCTGTTTATCATATCTTTATCATTTTCATAACATTTTCTTAAATCCTCATAACTGAAGGGCTGCGTGATAAGTGCCCTCTTAACATATCTTGAAGGCTTGTTTATTATTCTTGCTGTAATTTCCTTGTCACATTGACCTGTTGCAAGCTTAAGATACGAAACCATATCTTTGATAAGCCAGTGGTCATATATATTATGCTGCTTTACTGCTGTTTTACAGCATAGACCTTCATTTTCAAGCTTCTGATAATATATGCTGCTTATTATGTTAGTTCTTGTTATAACTGCAATATCACTTAAGCTTACTCCGGCTTTTATCAAGGCTTTCACCTGTACCACAAGATATGAGGCTTCCGCTTCTATATCATCTGCCCTGCATACAACTATTTTTCCATGCATAATTCCACATGACCTTATATCCTTCATAAATCTTACTTTGTTACATTCTATAAGTGAACGTGATGCAGCTACTATCTCTGATGAACATCTGTAATTCGTATTAAGATTAATCTGCACAACATCTTCATAATCATCTCTTAATCCAAGCATAATGCCTGGATTAGAACCCCTGAAACCATATATGCTCTGGTCATCATCACCAACCACGAAAAGATTAGCATTATCTCCTGCAATCAGCTTTACCGTATCATACTGTGCCCTGTTAATATCCTGAAATTCATCTATCAGTATGTATTTATACTTATCCTGCCACGCTTTCCTATAGTCCTCACGTTGCTTTAACAATTCATAACACATAAGTATCATATCGTCATAGTCAATCATTCTCCTGCTTATAAGCATGTTCTCATATGTCTTATATATGATTCTGAATGTTTCAACAGGACAGCTTGTTGCTTCATATGTATCTATACTTTTTCTTTCGCACTTAACGCGGCTAATCTCTGCTATAATTCCTGATACCATCTCCTGTTCGTCAGGATATTCCAGTTCGAACCTGTTAGCCATATCTTTTATATAATTATATTGTGTGTCTGCTGTTATTATTGAATCTGCTGAATAATTATAAGCATGACGCAGCATGGAAAAAAATACTGCATGGAATGTACCAAATGTAACTGATACATAAGAGTTCCCGGCAAGGGATAAGAATCGCTGCTTCATAGATACCGCAGCTGCCTTGGTAAATGTAATAACCAGTATAGAAGATGGTTCCACATCATATTGTCTTATAAGCCCTGCTATTCTGTTAACTATGACAGTGGTCTTACCAGAGCCAGGACCTGCAAGCACAAGTGCAGGTCCATCTTTAAAATGTATAGCCATCTTCTGTTCTTCACTAAAAACCATATAACGCCTTTCAATATTTAATAACTCATAATCTCATCATCTGCACCATCTGTATTCTCTATAGCCAGTATATCTATAAAATAACTGTTATTATCATTAACAACTACTTCTACCCTGTCACCGGCCTTATGACCTAAGATAGCCTTTCCAAGTGGCGACTCTATGCTTATAAGTCCTTCGAGTGAATCGCCTCTTACTGTGGTTACAAGCTTTATCTTCTCTGTTGTTTCATCATCCTCGTATTTTACTGTTATTGTATTATTAACACCTGCCTCATCATCTGCTGAATCTTCTGATATAACAGTTGCTGTTTTTATCATTCTCTGAAGATATCTTATACGGCTTTCATTCTGGTTCTTGAACTTCTTAGCTGCATAATATTCGAAATTCTCGCTTAAGTCTCCCTGTGCCCTTGCTTCCTTAACATCTTCAAGAGCCTTCTTTCTTACTTCATGTACGCGATATTCTATCTCATCTTCCATCTTCTTGATATCGCTTGGTGTCAATTCGTTATTCATAACAATATCACTCCTATCAATAAAAAGTATTACCAGAATATCTCCCTGTATGAATATTCACCACGGTAATTAGAGGCATTGTAATCTGGATACTTATATGGCTTATATACATCATCCTTAGGCTCGTCATCCTGTGTGTATATATACATGTAATTATAATCCCATGTAACTATTTCATCCCTTGCATCGCCAAGAATATTGACCGCTTCAGCACACAGTGTTGGATGTCCGTCATCCGGGAACTTCACAACCATAATACCATCACCATCTATCATACCTCCACGCTTAACATCTGCATTAAGAAGTATGAAATCCTGACCATCACCTGTCCAGTTGACTGGTGTAAGCAGATTGCCGTTTAGCTCATTCTCCATCTCCCACAGTTCGTGTCCCTCACTGTCATAGAAATATATGATACCCTGATGTCCCCAGAAATTCACTACTGCCATCTCATATCCTGGCTTATCAGGACAATAATTGGCAAGACTGACTCTTTGTGCATGTCCTATGCCATCCTTTTTTAATATGTTGCCGTCAAAGTCACATAAAATAAAGCCCTGTGTACCAGCAACGCAGGCAAAGAACTTCTTTCCCTTATCCGGTCCTGATTCGAATCTTCCTGGAACTATCTCATCTATATGGTCAACCTTAAAAGGCATAGTCCACAGCCTTTTACCATGGCAGTCAAGCATATTATAGCCAACAAGAAGCTCATCATGTCCATCACCATTAATATCTATGGCAAAAGGAAAATGACCTGTATTCTTATCACTCTTAAAATGCCACATAACCTCAAGATCATCGTTAAGTGCATATACTCTGCAGTATCTGTCTTTTATAAGAATATCCCTTGGCTTATCCAGTCCACGGAAGTTACATATTCTCATACCATCAGGATTAATCCTGTCAAATGCATATTCTCCATCAGGAACTCCTATAATTGTTCCATCCTCTTCACTTGTAGAATAAGGTGTCTTGGCTCTTTTCTTGACTTTACCTGTTCTTCCATCAAGAATAAGCACTTCAAAGTTCTTAGCTGTTATGACTTCATCATAACCATCACCATCTATATCATATATCTGCATAGGCATATCTGCTGATATGTTGCCTATCTGTGTGTTATCAGTCGGTTCACCATGCTGCCATAATATATTGCCATCAAGATCCATAGCTGTAAGACAGCTTATAGTACCATATGCATCCCTGTTTACTCTCTTCTGGCACTGTGCCATAACCATCTGGTATTCAGAAGTGCCAAGAAGATGACCGAACCTTAACTGTCTTCCTGTTCCACAGCCTTTAAGATCTATCTTCTTTGCAAGCTTCATCTTAGGATACTTCTGCTGTGCCTGGCTGCATCTTGTTTCATATTCTTCCATGTCATGATTTATTCCATCAGCCACACTCTTATCAACTGTAACTTTAACATATCCAAAGGCTGCTGGTATAGTTGCTGTAATAGCAACCTTTCCACCCTGAATTGCATAATCAGTATGAACATCGATATATACAACATCATTGACACTGCATACTACATGGCTTCCTCTTACTGAAACATTAATCTTATATGTGTCATCACAATTGTAATCATAATCAGTACTTTCTATCTGTTCAACATTTTCCTTATGTCTGTATACAAGCTTCAGCTTCTTATCCTCGAATATGCATGCAAGCAGATTAAGAGAATTCTGGGCACAAAAACCGATACCTGCGCTTCCCCACTTGGTATTATACATTCTTACTGAAGCTTCTATATCATAATCTCTCCAGAACCGGTCACCAGTTTCAAGCATTGGGAAAGTTCTATGAGGTTCTGTATTATGGAGTCTCATCTGTTCCATATAATGTTTTCCATTATATTCCATAATACACCACGATGCACCTTGTCCGTTATATCTGTAGTTGCACACTGGGTCATACCATTTTCCATAATATCCTTCATAGTGTATATAGTGATATTCTCCCATAGCTGAATGATTCTTATCATACGGGAATTCTCCTATAGGAAAGTCCATGAAGTCATCGTTAAGCAAGCTAATCTTTTCCATTAGTAAACCCTCCATTATTCTTTATCAATACAAACATGTATATTGTTTAAATATATTAATATTATATAACATCACAATCATTACAGCAACTAATATCATACTCTTTTCTATTGATATTACAGATTATTATTCTTTTTTTCTGTCCTGTGCATAGCAATAGGTTTTCTTGATACATTCTTCTGTTCTCTTTCATCAAGAGTATGCATCTTTCCATCATGATCTCTTTTATGTTTAGGTCTTTCACCAACATATACCATTGATTGTTTATCTTTGTTAAGCTTGGCTGTACATTCAGGGCAGAATCTTCCATACCTTATATCAGCGCCACACATCTGGCACTTTATATAAGAATCTGAACCATCTGGTATCTCTATTCTTCCCTGATATAAAAACTTCTGTATAGCCTTTACACTCACACCTGTTGCATCTGCAATAGTCACAGCATTCTGTGGTCCGTGTTTTTCAAGATATTCTCTTATCTTACCAAAATCAGTATATTCCTTATGACCACACTGTGGACATTCATATACCTCTCCAAATGCATAAACCATCTTGGTACCACATTTAGGACAATTCGGTGTTATTGTGTATTGTTCATCTACTTCTGATTTTATATATTCTCTTTGTTCGTTTTTATCAG
>DJDY01000159.1 GCA_002435585.1 Lachnospira sp. UBA5912 | reverse complement strand
ATAGATATACAGCATATATTTATAATTGTGAAAAATAAATATATGCTGTATATCTATATTGTATAGCAGTAGAAATATATATTGAGCACATATCTGTAATGAATGCAGAATATGTGGAATATATCAGTATTATATTATAATGAAAATCTTGATTTGTTCATGGAATTAATGTCGTCAAGTTCAGATATGGCATCCTCTGAAGACATAACTCTTGCAAAGCCTTCACCGAAGAGGTCAAGTTCCATATTAACCCATTTATCACCAGTTGCACCGGCATGTTCATATCCGCTTACGCAATCAGAGAGAACAACAACATTGTAGTCCTTGTGATAAGCACTTCTGACAGTACTATCAACGCACCAGTTAACTACTGTTCCAACAACAATAACAGTTTTTATATGTCTTTTCTTAAGTTCGAATTCAAGGGATGTATGTGCAAAACAGTCATAGCTGTACTTAGAGAATACGAAATCATTATCAGATACAAGCGAAGCAAGGCATTCACATAGCTGGGTTTCATCACTATTTCTTGAAAACTTGCAGGAACCATCCTTATTAAGAAGTCCTCTTTCTTTATTTCTTTTCCAGTAGAAGTCATATGCGTAGCCCTTATCCTGTTCAAATCTTGATAAAAACACGGGTATTCCAGCTTGTTCACAGTATTGCATTACATTAGTTATGGCAGGAAGCTGTGCTCTTGCCATAGGTACTTCAAGAGCTGCTCCTTCATCTACAAAACCCTTCTGCATATCGACAATTATTAAAGCTGTATCTTCTTTCCTTAAATCAAATGGCTTTGACCATTCCCAGAATCTTTTACTCATAGCATATCCTCCAATCAAAAAAATAAAAAGGGCATCTGGATATATTTTCCAGACGCCCTTGTCTTTTAATGGTTTTAAGTATAAAATCAGGTATAAATATTTTCAATGTATAATATGCACATAGTATGTGACATATTAGTGTATAATATGTTATTTGCATGAATTCAGATTAAACATTATTGGTGAATAAGTAAAAAAGGAGGTACATATGGTTTGCGTTAAAGATTTTATGGAAATAGAATATTTTAAGGAAAATAATCTGAAGCTGGTTGCAGGTGCCAATGGTCTTAACAGAACTGTTACAAGACCAAACATTGCACAGCTTAAGAACTTTTATGAGTGGATGGAGGGGGGCGAATTCCTTGTGGTAAACGGCATCGGATTAAAGCTGTACGAAGAAAAGAATCTTATAGAATTAATTGATAATGCCAATAAAGCAGGGGTGGCGTGCATAGCATTTGAACTGAATGCTGATTATATACCAGATATTCCTAAGAGTGTTATTAAATTTGCAAATGATATCAAGCTGCCAATATTTACACTTCCATGGAATGTGTCATTCGGAAATGTATTAAATACTATATATGATTATATTATAAGAAATCAGTTAAAGGAAGTATCAATATCAGAGCTTATGAAAAATATGTTGTTTACAGATATAGATAAGACATATGCGTTAGAACAGGCAAAGTTTTATGGATATGATTTATCAGAGGCATATAGTGTTGTGATAATGAAGCTGGATGATGTACAGAATTACCGTAATGAAGTAACTAACAGGCTTAGCAGGGAAATATCTGAAAGTGATATAGAGTGTCCATATATGTTATTACAACATTACAGCAACATAATAGTCTTTATTAAGGATATAGGAAAGGACAGGATTGGCAGATTATTTCAGAATGTATATGAGAGTTTTCATGGGAGCTTTCCTGAAACAAAGCTTTTAATAGGAGTAGGCAATTCTTATAAGGATATTGAAAGCTATAAGAAAAGTTACAGACATGCGTTAAAGGCGCTTAGTTCTATAAGAAATCATTCTTCGTATATAGCATTTTATGATGAACTTGGTTTTATAAGACTTATTGCTGATTCTTCAACTGATACAGAAATACATAATTATGTAATGTCGGTTCTTGGAAATATTATGGATGAGGAGGAAGTCAGTAAAACCCCATTGCTTGAAACGTTAGACGAATATCAGAAGAATGATTTTAATATAGCTAAAACAGCACAGGCATTATATATCCATAGAAATACACTTTTACAAAGACTTGATAAAATAGAAAACGCACTTGGTAGGGAGCTTAAAGATTATAATGTAAGACGTGAAATAATGAACGCATTTTATCTGAAGAAATATGTGGATTTTTAATAAATAGTCAGGTTAAAAAGCTTTTGTATAATTAAAATGTACACTATTTATTTAATATCAATGGATGATTTGTACATTGATATTAAAAATTCGTATGGATATAATCAACTTAAGATTTGACAAAGAGGTCGGATACAGCAAGAAATATTTCTGTATCCGGCTTATTTTATTTTTAAGTCAAACAAAACGACAAAGGCGTCGGAAACTTATTAAAGTTTCTGGCGTCTTTTGTGCGTTAATTAGAAGTGACAGCTTCTAAGTACTCATTAAGCTCATATCACTTTAGGAGGTAAGTATTTATGGAAAAGAAAGAAAATGTAAAAGACAGCGAATTTACCCAGACAAGTGTACCTGCTTCACAGAAGAAAAGCTTCTGGGAAATATGTGTTGTATGGATTGGATATGTATTTGTTGTTACAGGTATGCAGGTCGGTGGAACAATGGGAATATCTACTGACTTTGCCACTTTACTAAAGGCACTTGCAGTAGGCAGTATAGTATTATTGATATTAGGCTCATTTATGGGATTAATAGCATTAAAAACAGGCAATACATTTGGTATGCTATGCAGGTATGCATTTGGTAAGTATGGTTCACAGGTTATTTCACTTATGATTGTTGTAACTCTTGTAGGATGGTTTTCAGTTGATACTTATATGATTGGTCAGGCATCTAATGCGCTGTTTCCATCACTTCCAATTATTCCTATTGCAATAATTGCTGGTATAGGCATGACTGCAACAGCACTTTTTGGTATGAAGTGGATGTCAAAGCTTAGTGATATAGCAGTTCCACTTGTACTTATATTTGGTATTATTTCTATTGTACTCAGTGTTAAGAGTACTGGCGGACTTACAGGATTATTTGCTATCCAGCCAGATAATCCAGCATCATTTAATACATTAGTATCACTTTCAATAGGTTCTTTTGTATGTGGAGCAGTTTCTTTCACACCAGATGTGTTAAGATTTGCAAAGAATAAAAAGCAGACATTGATAATAATGTTCCTTGCAATGATTATAGCTAACCCACTTATGATTATACTTGGAGCTGTTGGAGCTATCGCAACAGGATATTCAGATATAACATTTGTACTTGCTGCACAGGGACTTCTTGCACCAGCATTTATCGTAATGATATTAAATATCTGGTCAACAGCACAGGGATGTGTATATTCTGGCTCACTTTCACTTGGAAATACATTCAAGGTCGATAGAAGAGTACTTGTAATTGGATTCGGACTTGCAGGAACAATAGGAGCTGTGATAGGCTTTTATAACTATTTTGGAACATTTATCAACTTCCTTGCAACAACAATTCCAGCACTTGGTGGTGTGTTTATTGCAGATTATCTTGTTAAGTATAGAAAAGGTTATCCATCACTTGAGGGTAATGCAATTCCAGCTGTAAACTGGGGTGCCTTTATAGCCTGGGGGCTTGGCATTGCAACAAACTATGTAAGCTTTGGCATTACACAGGTTAACTGCATTATTGTAGCAGCAGTTGTTGAATCAGTTTTTGCAGTAATAAGTGCAAAGCGTGCTAATGCTAAAAAGGAAGCAGCGGTAGAGGTACAACAGGCCTGAAAGCAGTAGAAGTGCAGCAGTTTTAAAATGTTATTTTAAAGAAAATTAAAAGTAAAACTAAGTGTAAAAGTAAATGCAGCAAATGTGAAGAAAAATTGCAGGTTGATTATTGTATCAATCTGCAATTTTGTTATATGATGATAAAGGATAATGTAAATAGTAAACAATAAAGTAATACTGTTACAGCAGTAAGTGTTAAATTTATTGTATACGCAGACTTTTGCCTGTATGTGTATATACGCACATGGCATGAAACGTGTGATAAAAACATGACTTATATAAGATGAAAGAAATGAGGGGGATTATGAAGAGCAGAAAAGAAGCATTAGAATATGGTTTATCATTTCCTGATACATATGTAGCAACTCCATTCCACGATACTAACTGGCAGCTTGTGAGGGTTAAAGGGAGTGAAAAGGCTTTTTTATGGACATATGAGAAAGATGGATATATTAACTTAAATGTAAAAGCAGACAGTGAATGGAGAGATTACTGGAGAAGCGCGTTTAAGTCAGTCATACCTGGATGGCATCAGAATAAGGAACATTGGAATACGATTATTCTCGATGGTTCAGTGCCAGATGATGCTATAAAGACTATGATTAGGGAAAGCTATGAGCTTGTTACTTATAATCCAACTAAAAGGATATATGA
>DJDY01000100.1:2580-6507 GCA_002435585.1 Lachnospira sp. UBA5912 | reverse complement strand
AGTATGCTGGATGTATTCCTTCTCTCATTACTTTCACCTCTTTACAATATCTTTATATGATTTATCCTTATTTCTTTTTATCATTTTGATAAACAGCTTTGTTATTGTATCATAGTGACTTATATAATGCAAGCACTAATTTTATTTTCTTTCATTTTTTCTGTTCTTTATGCCTAAACTCTTCTGTTTTTAATTATAGTCTGGACGAATTCTGCATTATTCTTAGTTTTTGTAAAAAGATCAAGTATTCTTTCTGCTGCTTCATCTGTCTTAAGTCCGTTAAGAGCTTTTCTCATAATATCTACAGCTTCAAGCTCTTCTTTACTAAGAAGGAGATCCTCCCTACGTGTTCCTGACTTTGCTATATCTATGGCTGGAAATACTCTCTTTTCTGAAAGCTTTCTGTCAAGTACAAGCTCCATGTTACCTGTTCCCTTAAACTCCTCGAATACAACATCATCCATCTTGCTTCCTGTTTCAACAAGTGCTGTTGCAAGTATAGTAAGACTTCCGCCTTCCCTCATATTACGTGCAGCACCAAAGAATCTCTTAGGCATATGAAGTGCTGCCGGGTCAAGACCACCTGATAATGTACGTCCACTTGCCTGTACTGTAAGATTGTATGCTCTTGCAAGTCTTGTAATACTATCAAGAAGTATGATAACATCCTGCTTCTGTTCAACCAGCCTTTTAGCTCTCTCTATAGTCATCTCTGACACTCTTCTGTGTCTTTCAGGAAGCTCATCAAATGTCGAATAAATAACCTCAACATTATCTCCTACTATTGATTCCCTGATATCTGTAACTTCCTCAGGACGCTCATCTATAAGAAGAATCATAAGATGCATTTCCGGATTATTCTTTGTTACAGCGTTTGCTATCTGCTTAAGAAGTGTTGTCTTACCTGACTTAGGCTGTGATACTATCATACCTCTCTGTCCTTTTCCTATTGGAGAGATAAGATCAACCATTCTCATAGCAATCGTATTAGAATTCTTCTCAAGATGTATTCTCTCATTAGGAAATATAGGTGTAAGTGTCTCAAATGCCCTTCTTCTTTGTGCCACTATAGGACTTAGTCCATTGACAGTCTCAAGGAAACTTAGCGCAGAAAACTTTTCATTCTGTGTCTTAGGACGTTTAGGTCCCCTTATAATATCGCCTGTCTTTAAGTTAAACTTTCTGATAAGGGCAGGTGCCACATACACATCATTATCTCCTGGAAGAAAATTCTCACATCTTATAAATCCATATCCCTCCTGTAAAACTTCAAGAATGCCATCCGCCATCTCTGGTTCTCTTTCTTCTTCATCTGGCTGATTCTTCATCTGGCTGCTCTCTGACTGTCTACTATCATACGATACCCTGTCATCATTAACTGTTCCAGAGGATGTATGTCTTTCATAATGTGTTGTTCTTCTCTGCGGTGCAATTCTTTCCCTTTGTGTCGTATCTGTTGTTTTTTCTTCCTTTATATTATTGTCATTTTTTGATTCTTTTGTATCTGGTTCCCTATGCTCTGTGTTTTTTTCTTCTTTCGCTTCATTAGTTATCTTTTTTACAGCTGGTTCACTATCACCCATTTCACCGGCTGATTTTTTAAGATTTTCTTTTTCTTCTGCAGCATTAGCTGCCAATATTGCATCTATAAGCTCACTTTTCCTCATAGTTGATATATTCTTGATATTCTTATCCTTTGCAAATTCTTTCAATACGCTTACTGAAAGTGTTTCAAGCTTTTCTCTCATTCAACATCCTCCTGATAATAATGTATATAATTTCTAAAATAATAATACCTGACAGTCTATACAAAAACATAACTTAAGAGTACTGCATCCATATCTGTATACACGTCACATGCAAACTTATGTGACTGCCAATTATCATTAATAATAATTATCCTGACAGACACATATGTTATGGTGCATTCAATATAATAAATAATTAATTATAATTCTAATCATCCTTGACTAAAATGTTATCTGGGAACCGATACTGATATATGTATCTTAGATTTCTCGTCTATTATACAATATTTTTTTCAGAAATGAAAGACTTATATTGATGATATTTTTAGCTTGTGCTATTATAAGGTTATCAGGGGTTATATCCCCGCCTTTTATGGCGCAATTTTTGATGTTTTATTATAATCTATCTATATAATGAAAGGAACACATATATCATGACTAATGCAGAAAAAGCTTTACAGCTTCATGAAGAATGGAACGGAAAGTTCGAAACAACTCCTAAGATGAGTATCACTACAAGAGAAGATCTTGCTCTTGCCTATACACCTGGTGTAGCTGAACCTTGCAAGGTTATTGCCAAGGATAAGGAGGCTGCTTACAAATATACTATCAAAGCAAACACTATCGCTGTTGTATCTGACGGAAGTGCTGTACTTGGACTTGGTAACATAGGTGCTCATGCAGCTATGCCTGTTATGGAAGGAAAAGCCGTTTTATTTAAATCATTTGGTGGAGTTAACGCCATACCTATATGTCTTGATACACAGGACACAGAGGAAATCATCAAAACAGTTGTTAATATAGCTCCTGCATTTGGTGGAATCAACCTTGAAGATATATCTGCTCCACGATGCTTCGAAATAGAATCAAGATTAAAAGAACTTCTTGATATACCTGTATTCCATGATGACCAGCATGGTACTGCAATCGTTGTACTTGCCGGTATTATCAACGGACTTAAGGTTACAGGTAAAACAAAAGAAGAATGTAAAGTAGTAGTAAATGGTGCGGGTTCAGCAGGTGTTGCCATCACTAAGCTTCTTCTTACTTATGGTTTTAAGAATGTAACAATGTGTGATAAATCTGGTATCCTTTCTAAAAAGAGTGAAGGTCTTAACTGGATGCAGGAATCTATGATGGATGTAACTAACCTTGAGGGAAAGACTGGTTCACTTGCTGATGCATTAGCTGGTGCCGATGTTTTTGTAGGTGTTTCTGCACCTAACATAGTAACAGCCGATATGGTTAAGACTATGAATAAGGATGCCATAATATTTGCCATGGCAAATCCTGTACCAGAGATTATGCCTGATGTTGCCAAAGCCGCAGGTGCAAGAGTTGTGGGAACAGGCCGCTCAGATTTTCCTAATCAGGTCAACAATGTAATAGCTTTCCCTGGTATATTTAAGGGAGCATTAGAAGGCCGTGCTACACAGATAACAGAGGAAATGAAGCTTGCTGCTGCCCTTGCTATTGCTAATCTCATACCTGATTCAGAGCTTTCTGATACTAATATTCTTCCAGAAGCCTTTGATCCTCAGGTAACAAACGTTGTAGCCAAGGCAGTTATGGATCATATAAAGTAATGCTGCCATACTATTATTCACTTAATGAATATCTTAAAAAAGAATATGGTCACAAGTTATATAAATTAGCCCTGAACGGTGGTATGTCATGCCCTAACCGTGATGGGCTAATTGATACGAGAGGATGTATATTCTGCAGTGCAGGCGGTTCAGGTGAATTCGCAGGTGGCAGATCAGAAGCTTCGCTTAAGCTCTCTGTAGATGAACAGATCACAGAAGCTAAGAAGCTTATCGCTGCCAAGTATAGCGGTGGACATTATATTGCCTACTTCCAGTCATTCACCAACACATATGCAGACACCGACTATCTTCGTAAACTTTATATGCCAGTTATATCAAGAGACGACATTGATATTCTGTCAATAGCAACAAGACCGGATTGCATAAACGATGATACTTTAGAACTTTTATCCAGACTTGCAGCTATCAAGCCAGTCTGGGTAGAACTTGGACTTCAGACCATACATGAGAAAACTACTGATTATATAAGAAGGGGATATTCTCTTGACATTTATGATGATTGTGTAAACAGACTAATAAACATAGGAATTCGTCCTATTGTACACATGATAGTGGGGCTTCCTGGGGAAAGT
>DJDY01000100.1:0-2534 GCA_002435585.1 Lachnospira sp. UBA5912 | reverse complement strand
GAAAGTACGTCTGATATATTAGGAACTGCTGATTATATCGCGCATAGCGGTGCATGGGGAATTAAGATCCAGCTTCTACACATTTTAAAAGGAACAGACCTTTATACTGACTATATTAATGGTGGCTTTAAAGCACTTGAATTAAATGAATACATTGATATTGTAGGACAGATAATACCACGTCTGCCCAAAGACATGGTTGTCCATCGTATAACAGGTGATGGGCCTAAGTCTATACTTGAAGCTCCTATGTGGAGTGCTAATAAGAAGATGGTTTTAAACACTCTTAACCAGTATTTTAAAGATAATAATATCTACCAAGGACGGAATTATACATGAACACTGATTCGACAACTTTATACAAGCTTATGATTCTGTATATGTTAAGCAAAGTGAATTTTCCACTTTCCAACGTACAGATATCTACTTTCATGCTTGATAATGAATATACTAATTATTTTACATTTCAGGAGACAATCAACTCACTTGTTGAGGACTCTTTCATACAGCAGATGAACTATGAAAACAGCACACAGTATAAGCTCACCCAGGAGGGTGAAGATACTGTAGCGTTTTTCTACACTAAGATATCCCAGACTATCCGGGAAGAAATCGACAGCTACCTTGCCAAGAACAAGTATGAACTCAAATGCGAAGTTGGAACTACATCTGACTACTACCGCACCACTAACGGTTCTTATATTGCACATCTTATGGTTAAAGAAGGGAACAGTAACCTCATTGAATTAAGCCTTGATGTTCCACTTGAGGAACAGGCTAAAGAAATGTGCAGCAAATGGAAAGACTCAAGCCAGGATATATATGATTTTATAATGCAGAGCCTGATGTAACTATTATGTAATATGTTTAATGCATCAACTCTGCTTTAGTAGACATAAAGTATATATATTTTAACCAATGTACTATCTAATTGTTATATCATTTGGATATATATAATGGCTATTAAAACGCAATGGAGAATATATGAAGAATTTACTTTTTCTTAGTTCCAAAGATATATGTTATAGTTCAACAAAATATTTTGAAAACAGAATATCGGATGAATTAACCACAATGGGAATTCATGTTACACATATAAAAGTACCTGGGGCTTCTGATATGGCTTATTCCATATTGAAGCCTTATTTTGATGCTGATTATGATGCAGTTATCGATATCAACACCCGTATACCAGCTATGATATATAACAATAATTACTTACTTGACTATTTCAATATTCCAGTATGGCATTATATACTGGATCACCCTTTATATCATTATGAGGCACTCAATGCCTGTATACATAATTATCATATAATATGCCTTGATATGAACCACGCAGAGCTTATTAAGGGAAGTTTTCCACATATAAAAAGTGTACATGTTTTACCTGTTGCTGCTGACTGCTGCATAACTTATGACAATCATCCCCAGATATTAAAAACTAAACCACCTGTTTATACCTCTGATGAAATCATGTCAGATTACTTTAAACGGCAGGACAAACTGATATTTACTGGAACATACACGGATCCCGTTAAAACATCTTTACTGTACAGCACTAAAAACGCAATAGACAATCATCCTCTTTTTACCACACTTATTGATAAGCCGTGGCTTACCCAGGAAGCTGCTGTTAAGCTGCTGATTGATAATAATATATTGAGCAGGAATACAAGACCTGTTGAATATCTGTACAATAATTTTCTTGTAGATGTATTTCTTCAGGCTGTTATACGTGAAGAAATAATAACCCAGATAATAAAAAATCATATAGACATAATAATATATGGTCACGGATGGGATGCATTTGCTGACAAATGCGATATCCTTTCACCTGATATAACCAAATATATACACATAAGACCTGAAGTATCATATGAAGCTTTGCCGGCTATATACACATCTGCACAAATATCTATCAATCAGATGCCATGGTTTAAATATGGCATACATGACCGCATACCTCTATCGCTTATGAACAGGTGCCTATGCCTGTCAGACACAAGTGATTATGTTACAGATGTGTTAAATATCCAATCTGGATATGGCATACATACATACTCTCTTGAGGCTCTTGATCTGATACCTGATAAAATACTGTCACTTTCAACACTTATAAAACATAAAGACGAATCTGTTATTCATGAGCTTAGCAATGGATATGATTATGCATGCAATAATTTCACATGGGAAAAATGGGTCAGTTCATGGCTTAGGCTATGCTGATAACATTACCTTTTAATACTGGTTAAAGTATCAGAAAACCCTTCATACCTGCACCATAAGACACTTTTAATATAAAAAACATCACTTAATATACGATATTAATCATATATCAAGTGATGTTTCAAGCATTGTCCTGTTTTATGCTGTATCCATATTATGCTTATTACTGCTTATACATACAAAACATTTATTCACTATAAACATTCTATACCTTTAAACGTTTCCACATATCTGTGATACAGTTAACATTATAAGTCCGATTTAAGGGGTTGTTAGTTGCCCTGTGACATCTGCTCTTCCTGTCT
>DJDY01000126.1 GCA_002435585.1 Lachnospira sp. UBA5912 | reverse complement strand
TAAACAGTAATATATTCTACAGGGCAGCCTCCACAGCACCCTTATCATTGCCTGTTTCTGCGTGTTCTAACTCCAGCTCATACTCATCAAATATATAATTAAGGATAGGAGCAAGACCAACGAATTCACAGCCATAAGCATACAGGTCAGAATTATCAAGTGGCTGGCATCTTATAATCTTGATAACACAATATATGACATCTTCTTCAGAGCCTAATTTCAACGCTGCGTTGAAGTAAAAATCAATAGGGAGAATACTTTTAGACCTGAAGCCAATGCCACTTTTGGATATGTCTGTTACGGTGATTGGTGAATCAATATTTCTTATATTTACATTATTTTGTTTAAAAAGATTGGAAACATTAAGTTTAAGGTCAATCTTTAATCTTTTGTAACGCCTTTTCTCAATTCCTTTGCCAACATTATTTTCATCCATAATACAATATTCCTCCTCATTTCTGCGCACATTTCCTGTAAATAATGAATTTGTGCCAGGTGCGCACAGGCACAAACCTTTCGGTGCAGCCACATAATAAGAATTATAATATAGGTATAGATATTGAAATGACGAGATAATCTTTATATAGTGCAAAATCTTTAATGTGACAGCAGTTCTCTGTTTTAAATATATATTTATTGTACAGATTATACCATGATAATACGGCAAAAATTAGAATATTTTTTAAGTTATTGTGAAATGTATATATATTTATTTTTTTATAATCATACTATCTTGTGCAATAATATGCAAGGTTGTCTATTGATTTTGAAAGTAGGCTGTTATATAATTTTTTATTGTTGGGTATATTTGTACCCTGACATATTCTGTTTATTAATAATGAATGATATGAGTAATGATATTATGAATAAGCAGAGTACACACAACACATAAAAATAAATATTTAAAGGATGGACGCGATCATGGAAAAGTTTAAGTTACTTTATGAAGGAAAAGTCAGAGAAGTATATGATATAGGAGATAAGCTTGTTATTGCAGCTACAGACCGTATATCAGCATTCGACCATATTTTAAAGAATAAGGTTACAGATAAGGGTGCTATTCTTACACAGATGTCTAAGTTCTGGTTTGATTATACTAAGGACGTTATTCCTAATCATATGATTTCTGTTGATGTTAAGGATATGCCAGAATTCTTCCAGAATGAAAAGTATGCAAGAAGAAGTATGATGTGCAAGAAGTTAACTATGCTTCCAATCGAGTGCATCGTTAGAGGATATATAACAGGTAGTGGCTGGGCTAGTTACCAGAAGAATGGTACAGTATGTGGAATAAAGCTTCCAGAAGGCCTTGAGGAATCAGAAAAGCTTCCTGAACCAATCTACACACCAAGTACTAAGGCGGAGATTGGTGACCATGATGAGAATATTTCATTTGAGCAGAGCATTGATGTGTTAGAGAAGAAGTTCCCAGGAAAGGGTCTTGAGTATGCAACTAAGATTAAGGATGCAACTATTGCCCTTTACAAGAAGTGTGCAGAATATGCATTAAGCAAGGGTATTATTATCGCTGATACCAAGTTTGAATTCGGTCTTGATGAGAATGGGGAGGTTGTTATAGGTGATGAGATGCTTACACCAGACAGCTCACGTTTCTGGCCATTAGAAGGATATAAGAAGGGACAGGGACAGCCATCTTATGACAAGCAGTTTGTTAGAAACTGGCTTCTTGCCAACCCGGATAGTGATTATCTTCTTCCTGATGATATTATCAAGAAGACGGTTGATAAGTATAAGGAAGCTTATAAGCTTCTTACTGGTGAAGATTTCTAATACGGTCGTTACATATGTATAGATTATGAATATAGAAGTTATGAATATCTGGGAATATATGCATTTTCCAGTATATTATATATCTATAAGTTATTATCTATAAGTTATGATTTTATGATGAATGCAGGATTGATCATCAGACTGTGCTATGTGTTTTAATGCTGATTATAGCGGGATAGACAGTATTGCAACAGCAGATGATAGGTGAAACCGATAATAATTATATTAAACAGAGGTAATTATGAACGATAGTTATATAGATGATAGAAAACTTCACGAAGAATGTGGGGTATTTGGTGTATATGATTTTGATGGTGCGGATGTGGCATCAACTATATACTATGGATTGTTTGCACTTCAGCACAGAGGACAGGAAAGCTGTGGTATTGCCGTAAGTGATACAGAAGGTCCTAAGGGCAAAGTACTTTCACATAAAGATATGGGACTTGTTAATGAGGTGTTTGACCCTGAATCTCTGGAAAAATTAAAGGGAAATATAGGTGTCGGACATGTACGTTATTCAACAGCTGGAAGTTCAACAAGAGAGAATGCACAGCCACTTGTTCTTAATTATGTTAAGGGAACGCTTGGTATGGCACATAATGGTAATCTTCTTAATGCTGTAGAGTTAAGGGAAGAACTTTCGTATACAGGTGCTATATTCCAGACAACTATAGATTCAGAAGTTATTGCATATCTTATAGCAAGGGAAAGGCTTAACACTGGAACTGTAGAAGATGCTGTAAAGAATGCTATGAAGAAGATTAAGGGCGCATATTCACTTATTGTAATGAGTCCTAGAAAGCTTATAGGAGCAAGAGATCCTTTTGGGTTTAAGCCGCTTTGCATAGGTAAGAGAGATAATGCGTATTTCTTATCATCAGAAACATGTGCTCTTGATACAGTTGGAGCTGAATTCATAAGAGATGTGCTGCCTGGTGAGATTGTGACTATAACAAAGAATGGGATTAAGTCAGATACATCTTTATGCCAGAAGAATACTGCAAGATGTATATTTGAGTACATATATTTTGCAAGACCAGATAGTAAGATAGATGGCATGGGAGTATATGAGTCACGTGTTAATGCAGGACGTATACTTGCAAAGACACATCCTGTTGAAGCGGATCTTGTTGTTGGTGTACCTGAATCAGGTAATCCGGCAGCATTAGGATATTCCATGGAATCAGGAATACCATATGGCAATGCATTTATAAAGAACAACTATGTAGGAAGAACTTTCATTAAGCCAAAGCAGGAACAAAGAGAGTCTAGTGTTAAGGTTAAGCTTAATGTGTTAAAGGAAGCTGTTGCTGGAAAGAGAGTTGTTATGATTGATGATTCAATAGTCAGAGGAACCACAAGCAGCAGAATTATCAATCTATTAAGACAGGCTGGAGCTAAGGAAGTTCATGTAAGAATTAGTTCACCA
>DJDY01000068.1 GCA_002435585.1 Lachnospira sp. UBA5912 | reverse complement strand
AGATGATATGGTAAGAGTTGTTGTACCAACAATATTATCACCATATTTATAATTCAGCTTGGCAGTAAGTTTATCATCACTGTTTGTTATATCGTAATCAGTATTCACATCCATGGTAACATCAGAAGTTGAGCCCTTTACAGGGATGGTTATAAATGATGCATTAAGGTTAAAACCTAGCTTTGACCTGCTAAAAACATCTGATGAATAGTAGTTATCTGTAGAGAATAGGGAACTTATCTGGGAATCAGAGGTTGTCGATTTCTTGAAATTACTGAATCCCCAGTCAAAAAGTGATCTTGTATCAACATAGCGTGTGGAATCGTCAGGTGATCTGAAAACAACGCATATAAGACGCATGCCATCTTTTTCTGCAAATGTAACAAGTGTCATTAACGATTCGTCTGTAAATCCTGTTTTTCCACCTTTGCAGTATTCATAGTAAAACTCACGGCCTTTGAGCATCTTATGTCTGTGTTTTATAGTACGTTGTGCAGACATATTGGTGGCAGGAATGGTATATGCTGATGATGTTGAATCAATATTAACAAATGAAGCATTGTTATAGCAGCCCCTTGCAATCATAGCCATATCATAAGCTGTTGTATAGTGGTTAGGATCATATAATCCGCTTGGATTGGCAAAATGTGTGTTTATGGCGCCGAGCTCCTTAGCCTTGTTGTTCATCATATCTACGAAAGCATCAGCAGAGCCCGCAACCTGTTCAGCAAGTCCGTATGCTATTTCGTTGGCAGAATAAAGCAGAAGTCCATATAAAGCCTGTTCGACTGTGATCTGTTCACCAGCTTTCATGCTTAAGTTGGCATCTTCATAAGGATTAACTGAGTTGGCTGCTTTGGCTGAAAATGTCATTGTATCACTAAGGTTACAGTTTTCTATAGTAAGAAGTCCTGTAAGAATCTTGGTTGTAGATGCAGGATAGGCCTTACGATGGGAATCTTTTTCATATAGTATTGAGCCCGTATCAGCATCAACAAGGATTGCACTTTCACATGTTATTGAAGGGGCATCAGGCCAGGCGGCAGAAGGCGTTTGGCTATTATCGCTTCCAGAAGCGGCCGCCGCTGGTATTGTGACAGAGAAAACAGTCACAGCAATAACAGATGCAGCAGCTATTGTGCTGAATGTTCTTTTTATATATTTTTTAAATGAATTAAACATGTTTAAATCCTCATTTCTATAATGATATATATTAAGCCGTGTTAAATAGTAAAAGTAACGGAATACATTTTAACACTTATATCTTAATATAACATATATTTTTTTTGAGTTAAATAACTTTCGGGATTATTAAGTGATTAGGCAATAATTATTGGTTGGCAATCTTAGGTGGCAACTGGGTTTTCTGGACATGTTATAAGATAGTTAATGCTTATGTTTTAATATGTTTTACGGCAGAGCATATGCTTTGACTTTTTATAGTATTATCGTATACAATGTAAATGATGGTTATACGCAGAAATCAGAAAATATTATATATTCATATATTATGATTATACCGCATTTATATAATTGTCAGATTAATAATAAAACATCAAAGCTGTGTGGCAAATGCGGATTATTATGTATAAACAGAATAGGAAAGATTAAACAGACAGGAATGGAGGAAATATGCGTTTAAGAAATGTGCCAGGTGCAAGAGAAGTAATGATTGAAAATAAATACGTATTTACAGAACCTGAGGGAATGAAGGGAACGTGGAAAAATGTATTTGGAAATAGTAATCCGGTTTATATAGAGATAGGTATGGGAAAGGGAGTGTTTATAACAACGCTTGCCGCTGCTAATCCGGATATTAATTATGTGGGAATAGAGAAATATTCAAGTGTTCTGTTAAGAGCTGTTGAAAAACAGGATGAACTTCAGCTTCCGAATCTAAGATTTATACGTATGGATGCAGAAAATATCAACGAAGTGTTTGGAAAAGATGAGGTTGACAGAATATATCTTAATTTCTCAGATCCATGGCCAAAGGACAGGCATGCCAAAAGAAGATTAACATCCAGACAGTTTTTCGCAAGATATGACCAGATGTTAAAAAAAGATGGAAGAGTTGAGTTTAAGACAGATAACAGGGACTTGTTTGACTTCTCTGTAGAAGAGGTTAAAGAAGCTGGATGGATACTTGAGGAATGCACATATGACCTTCATAACGATGAAAGACTTAATGCTGGCAATGTTATGACAGAGTACGAAAAGAAATTCTCAGAAATGGGTAACCCAATATGCAAGCTTATAGCTGACAGAAAATAATATAGATAAAACAGCGGGCACGGGTAACGAATATAGTAACCAATAAACACCCCATTTAATATAATAATGATATACAGTGCAGAATAACTGACCGCCAGCACCATTTATCATTATATATTAAAGGGGTGTTTTTATATGCGTTGTAACAGATGTCGTCCAGTAAGCCGTTTAAATGAGTTTTTATATTATCACAGATGCTGGAATAAAAGGATAGTAAGGTTTAAGCATTCATGGGATGAAATCTACAGGATAATTAACTGTAAATAAATGCAGACATATCTTGTTTAACCAGAATATGTCTGCATTGTTTATAAATATTTGTAAGATTATGTTATAAGCTGCCAGAAAAACTAATTGCAACAGGCATAATAATATCTGCCGGATAATTACATCTTATCAGGTGAGTCATAAGGCTGCACTGTTATATTACGTTTTTTAAGAAAATGTTCAACAACAATATTAAGTATATAGCATATAACAGCCATAGTAGGTACACCAAGGAACATGCCAAGCACACCAAACATAGCACCGCCAACGACTATTGCAAATATAACCCATAAAGGCTTAAGTCCTGTACTATTGCCAAGAATCTTAGGACCAAGGAAAAGACCGTCAAACTGCTGGATAATAAGTATAAGTATAGCAAAGAATATAACCTGTAATGGATTGACGATTACGATAATAATGCCGCCAAGTACACCTCCAATATAAGGTCCAAAGTATGGAATCATATTGGTTATTCCAACTATAACACTGATAAGAACAGTATAGGGGAACTTAAAAATAGTCATACATATAAAACATATAATTCCAATAATCAACGAATCAATTGCTTTACCATACATAAACTTCAGGAAAATATTAGTGCTTTCACGGCATATTGTACGTGCAGTATCGGCACCATGTTTAGGAAATACAGCATAGAGAAGTCTTTTAAACTGGTAAAATATATTTTTATGGTCAGATATCATATATACAGATACCATAATGGATATAATAAGGTTAATGAATCCTTTAACAATAGCCATAGATGTATTTACAACATATGGAAGAAGGTTAGTCAGTGTATCTGTAAGATAAGATAATATCTTAGGGTACAATGAAGTGAGATGTTCATTGATAACATTATAATCTATAAATCCAAGGTCAGCATGATTGTTTTCAAAGTTATCTATAAATGTAGTAAGATTGTTATACCATACAGGCAGATTATCAACGATATCCGTTATACTTGTGTATAGCTGTGGTAGTATGAATACCATAAGTATGGCTATAACACCAATGGCGATAACATATGTGATAAGAATTGATAACCACTTTGCCAGTTTGTCGGATTTCATATGAAGCTTATTCTTAAACAGCTGCCTGTAAAAAAATCTCACGAGAGGGTATAGTATAAATGCTATAAATGCGCCGACAAGGAAAGGAGCTATAACCTGTAAAGCCTGTCCTAATAATTTGACAGTGTTGTTAAAGCTGCCAACTATTCTTACAAGCAGAATAGTTCCAAGGACAAAAAGCAGGCCATATATCATTATGGTAAAATAACGGCTGTTTGGCTGGAACCGGTTATGCTTTATAACAGAATCCGAATCAGTATTAGCTGCATCAGATTCATGGAAACCGCGGTTATCATCACTTCTGCTTGTAATGTTGTCGATATTGCTGTTATCAGCAGAAGTATTGTTGTTACTGCTATTATTGTTACTATTATTATTGTTACTATTATTGCTGTTATTATTATTACTATTGAAAATATTATCCTGGTTATTAGTATTATTATTGTCCAAAGACATATATAAACTCCTTACAAACAAATAGTTTAGCACTATAAAGTACTGTGTATAAATTCATTTGACTGATGTATAATGGCTTGTAATATCGCTGCGCCATTTACTCCTTTACATTATATAATGATACTCTATACAAATAAGTAAAAAAACCCTTTTTTCGTAAAAAAAACCTAAAATTATATATAGAAAAATAAAAAAACTGAATTGTATCTAAATAAATGCAAAAAAAGACTTGATTTTTTAAAAAAAAGAATATAATATATCTTTTGTTGTTACGGCAACAAAACATATTTAGTATATGCACCGCTAGCTCAGTTGGTAGAGCACCTGACTCTTAATCAGGGTGTCCAGGGTTCGAACCCCTGGCGGTGCACTTGTAAGGTCTTAAGATATTATGTTATTAAGGCTTCGCATATACAATATAATATACGCACCGCTAGCTCAGTTGGTAGA
>DJDY01000189.1 GCA_002435585.1 Lachnospira sp. UBA5912 | reverse complement strand
TAAAAATATATTATTATGCAGGTGTTAAAAGAATAAGAAGTCATTAAAAAAATCTGCTTGAAAAACTTCTTTACATGAGACATCCACTTAATTATATGTTTGACGACATATATTATTTCTTGTACACTTTATCAGATGTTAGTCATGTGAAATACATATTAGTAAAATGATATTAGGAGAAAAACATAATGAAAGAAAAAACGATAAAACAGAAAGCCAGGCATAGTATATTTGTAATACTTGCCACCATAGTTGTAGCTGGTGGTCTGGCAGTATTTCTATATAATAAAAGTTTCAATCCGGATTTTAATAAGGCAGATGCAGTAAGCGGTGCCACGGAAAAAATACATGTTGAAAATAAAGAAGACGGAACAGTATTATTACAGTATTATTCAAAGGATGATATAGCTTTATCTAGTGATGGATATAGGATGGAAACTATAATTGTAAATAACCATACATATCATATATTGGAAAAAAATGATTTAAAAAACAATAGTCTGGGAAACGTCTATAATATCTCTGAAAATAATCCATATAAAAGTAATGTTACGATATTATCGTATGATGGAGATGAAGAGTATCAGGCAGCAGTCAATGTAATCGCAGGTTACCTGGAATCACAGGGATATGATGTATGTGTGAAAAGCGGCAGTGAATCAATGATGCTTTCACGTGCACATGCAGGACTTTTTGATGCGTTTCTTATGAGTGAGGAGGTAGCACCTTGAGAAAAATAAATAATATACTTGCCCGTATCATAATTATTATATTCTTACTTCACGCATTTATGGGAAGTCTTTTGCTGTTAGAGTTAAGTTCAGTTTCATTACACAAGTTATCACGTATATTAGTTGTTCTGGTCATTGTACATGGAATACTTGGAATAATAGCTACTATCGCTTCTGTTAGAAGTGGAGCCATATCAGGCCGCTGGTATTTAAAACAGAATGCAGCATTCTGGACAAAAAGAATATCTGGTGCTGCTATTATGTTGTTGCTTATTTTTCATGTAACAGCATTTACTACAAGCGTTAATGGAAAATTTTTCTTAAAGGAATTTACTTTATGCAGCATGCTTTTACAACTTGTGTTTATATTATCAATATTTATACACCTGGCAGTCAGTATTAAGCCTATGCTTATTGCAAAGGGAGTATTAAAATACAAAGAAAGAGCTTTTGACTGGATGCTTGTGCTTTCGGTTATGACACTGGCTTTTATATTGTCGGTTATTGCATATTTTATAAAGTGGCAGATGTAAATAGGAACAGAAACGGGGATTAAGATGGAAAATATAATTATAATAGGTGCTGGTGCAGCAGGACTTAGCGCTGCACTTGAACTTGCAAAAAATGGCGTTGTCTCAATACTTGTATCAGATATGCCATCAGAAAGAGCCCAGTCTGTTATGGCTGAGGGCGGAATCAATGCAGCAGCTGATACTGTAAATGATTCACCAGAACTGCATGCTAAGGAAACATATGAAGCGGGAAAATGCATAGCGGATATCAAAGCTGTCAGCTGTATGACTAAAGAGGCACCTCATATTATTGAAGAATTGTTTGATAATGGCATGGCATTTACCCTTAATAAAGATAACAGACCAGATGTCAGGGCATTTGGTGGGCAATCAGTAAAAAGAACGTTTTATGCAGCGGCTAACACAGGAAAACAGCTTATGTATACACTTATAGATCAGGTGCGTAGTTATGAGGTCAAAGGACTTATTAACAGGTTAACAGGCTGGCAGTTTTTAAGACTGTTATATGATAATAATACATCCGTTGGTAGTAATACATCCAATAAAAGTAATGTATCCAAAGGGTGTGTTCTTTATAATCCATATACTAAAGAGAAAAAATATTTATATGGCAGACTCATTATAGCCACTGGCGGACTTAATGGTATGTTCGGCAATGCAACTGGTTCTGTAAAAAATACAGGAGCTGTTACAGCCAATCTTTTCGCAAGTGGTGTGAGGCTGGCAAATGGTGAATTTATACAATATCATCCTACAACAGTCAGGCTGCATGGAAAAAATATGCTGATTTCTGAAGCAGTGCGTGGAGAAGGTGGACGACTGTACGTATTAGAGAATGGAGAGCCATATTATTTTATGGAGGATAAATATCCAAAACGTGGCAATCTTATGCCAAGAGATGTAATAGCAAGGGAAGAGTGGATTCAGATGCAGCAGGGAAAACAGGTGTATCTTGATATGAGTCATCTTGACAGGTCGGTAAGTGAAAAGAAGCTTAAAGGTGTTATAGACGATTGTATGCGTTTCTTAAATCTTGACCCAAGAAAAGAGCCTATTCCGGTAACTCCGGGAATACATTATTTTATGGGTGGTATATGGGTTGATATTAATCATCGTACATCCATGGATGGACTGTATGCTGCAGGAGAATGTGCGTGCCAGTATCATGGTGCTAACAGATTAGGTGGTAATTCACTGCTTGGAGCTATGTATGGTGGCAGGATTGCAGCAAAGTCAGCTATAGAGGATTCCAATAAAGCATATAAAAAAGCAGAAGCTTATAATGCAGGAGCTGCTGATGAATCTGTCAATAAAGAAGGTATAAGAAATGATATTAAAGATAATCAGGATATAATGTCTGATATGCATGATGGCAGCGCAAAAAATGCAGATGGAAGTTATGTGGAAAACTGGCATAGAATGCAGGATATACTAAAAGAAGGTCTGGGTATAGTCAGAAGCGAAAAAACATTATCAGAGGCACTTTCAAAGCTTGATGAACTGACTGAAAAGGTAAGAAGTGAGGATGATAATACAGCAGCGGAAAACGAAAAGCAGGCACTTTCTGACTGCTGCCTTTTAGGAAGGGCAATGTTGTTATGTGCCCTTGAGAGAAAAGAAAGCCGTGGAGCACATAACAGGAGTGATTATCCACAAGTATCAGACAGTTTTAATCTACAGACTATTGCAGAATATATAGATGGTATGATAAATATTCATTTTCAGGAGGCAGGTGAATAAAATTGACTATAGAAATATCAGTAAAAAGACAGAAATCGCAGAAAGATAAGCCATACATAGAAAAATATACATACGAAGGTGATGGTAATCTTACAGTTGCAGACTGGCTTACAGAGGTAAATCTTAAGGAAGCTGCCAAAGACCGTATTGCATGGGAGTGTGGCTGCCTTGAAGAAAAATGTGGTGCATGTGCAATTCTTATAAATGGTTACCCATCTTTAGCATGCAGTATGTTTGTTAAAGATGCTGTAAAAAAGGGTACGATACTTTTAGAACCATTTAGCAAATTCCCTCTTGTTAAAGATCTGATAGTTGACAGGACATCTATGTTTAATACACTGAGAGATATGAAGATATGGATGGAAGAGAAAAATGATGTGGCAGAAAAGAATCAAGACAAGGAGCTTCAATATAAAGCTGGACAGTGTCTGCAATGTGGCTGCTGCCTTGAAGTGTGTCCGAACTTTCTTGCTAAAGAAAGGTTTGCAGGAGCCTCTGTGCTTGGTGTTACATATAAGTCGATAGAACAGAATGCAACAGACAAACATAGAAATGAAATGATAAATGAATATAAAGATAAATTCTTTTCTTACTGCGGACAATCGCTGTCATGTCAGTCAGTATGTCCTAAAAGGCTGCCAATAGATAAACTTCAGGTACGTATAAATAATTATAGTAAACATAAAAATAACCGGTAATCAAAATAGATTACCGGTTTTTCTTTTTTCGACAAAATTCGACTGCGGGTTGGTAGTATAACTATAACAGGTATTTTCTGTAACTATAACATATTTTTTATAAATCATATAGTCAAATAGATAGTAAATAAAATAACCGGCTTGACAGAAAATATATAATAAATGAACAGTTAGTAAACAACGAGTAGATAAAAATGAAAAGGCTGCGAAAAAGAAGATAAAGCAGGAATCGAGGGGACAATCGTGTGCAATAGGGAAATAAGTGATAAGGATACGGAAACCAATAAAAATATAGTAGTACATGACAAATATATAGAAAATAATAGCAATCATACGACAATACTCAATATAATCACGTATGGAATCAAGAAGATAATATCAGCTGTGTGTATTGTATGTATATATATGTGCTTTTTATGTGGATGTGGATATGTGACATATGGTGATAGTGCATGTCAGGACGAGGAATTACCGGAAATTATTATTGGAAGTGATATTCATCCCCCATTTAATTATATAGATTCAGATGGCAATCCAACAGGCATAGATGTAGAACTTGCAAGGGAGGCATTCAGGAGAATTGGATATAAAGTAGTATTTGTTAACATAAGCTGGGACAATAAGAAGAATCTGCTTGCCAATCATGATATTGACTGTGTATGGGGGAGCTTTAGCATGAACGGAAGAGAAGATGAATACAGGTGGGCAGGACCATATATGAAGAGTCGTATTGTGGTTGCCGTAAGTACAGAAAGTAATATATATACACTAAAGGATCTTTCGGGTAAAACAGTAGCTGTACAGGCTGCAACTAAGCCGGAAGAAATGTTTCTTAACAGGACAGATGACAGGATACCAAAAGTACGTTCTTTGCTTGCGATGCGTAACAGAGAACTTACATATCCTATGTTAAGCAAAGGTTATGCTGATGCACTTGCAGTTAATGAGGTGATTGTTAATCAATATATGAAAGATTATAATATCAGGTTCAGAATTTTAGATGAGGCATTAGTTACTGTTGGTCTTGGAGTTGCTTTTGATAAGAATGATATGCGTGGGATAGATATTAAGCTTAAAGATACACTCATTAAGATGCATAATGATGGCACAGATAAAGAGATACTTGAAAAATACGTAGAAGATACAGATGAGTATCTAGAGGTAGAAACATATGAATAAGAATGTTTTTGTTGGTAAAAAAAATATGCATATATGGCTTATAGAACTAATAGTCGGTTTTATACTGGTTGCTATTGTAGCTGCCTTTGCAGTAAGGACGGATCTTATATCAGCACAGAAGAATCTTTCAGATACAGCTGGATATATCAACGATCAGTGTAATAGTGTTACAAGGCTTAATCTTGCTTCTGAAACAAAGAGCCTTATGAGGATTATAGAGAGTGCACAACAGATTAAACAGAATATAACTTATGAGAAAAGAATTGATGAAGATACAGATTATATATTTTCAGAAAAGTTCCTTAAAAAGAATACAGAAGATTGCTATCTTAGCGCTGTGATATTGCTGGATAATAATGGAAATCTGATATCACAATATTGTACAGATGGAATATGTGCCACAGAACTTGGCGAATATATCGACAGCAGTTCTCTTCTCGATGTTGCAGATAATGAGATGAAATCATATGCAACACGTATAGATTGCATGGATGGCTCATATATTGATCTTGCAGCCAATGGCATGCAGGATGGGACGGGGATAATTATTACATATTATCATACGTCAACTGAATATGTTGATGATTATAGCCTTTCATTTGCCCATATATTATCAGGCTATTATGCCAGTGAAAATGGAATTGTTGTTGTAACGAGTGGAGATAAGATAATATCATCAAGTGATGAAAGCATGATAGGTGACAACGTTGATGATTATAATATTCTAAAAAAAATAAAAGACTCTAATGTCAGTGGGAAACTTATGCAGTCGCAGAGCATGGTATCTCCGTATAATCATGATTTCGGACTTATGAAGAAGGGCAGAGATTATTATGTATATATATATCTTCCTGAAAGATATATATTTGATAATACATTATCACATATATTGTATACATTTATAATATACATGTTTATAGTAGTAATATATAACATGCTAAGATGGAAAACAGCCCAGGTTTATGAAAGAGAGCAGAGTGAGCTGTCACAGCAATATGCCAATGAACTTGCTAAGAAGAATGAACAGCTAAAGGAAGCTATCAGAAGAGAAGAAAAGGCAAACGCAGCAAAGTCTGACTTTCTTTCAAGAATGACACATGATATACGAACTCCGTTAAATGGAATTATAGGACTTTTAAAGATAGATGAAAAACATATGAAAGATACTGAACTTGTTAATGCAAACAGAAAGAAAATGGAGGTTGCTGCCAATCATCTGTTATCGCTTATTAATGACGTTTTACAGATGAGCAAGCTTGAGGATGGCGATATAGAGCTTGCAAATGAGGTTGTTGACCTTAACCAGATAGCCAGGGATGTAATAACTATTGTAGAACAGCGTGCAGCAGAGGCAGGTGTTACACTTGAATATGACAGACCTTCATATAAAGTAGATTATCCTTATGTATATGGAAGTCCGTTACATTTAAGGCAGATATTTCTTAATATATATGGAAACTGTATTAAATATAATAAAGTCGGAGGATATGTTAAGACAGGATTCCTGTGTGTATATAGAACTGATGATATGGTTACTTATCAATGGACTATATCTGATAATGGTGTAGGCATGAATGAGGAATTCTTAAAACATATATTTGAGCCTTTTGCACAGGAAAAATGCGATGCCAGAAGTGTATATCAGGGAACGGGGCTTGGCATGGCTATAGTAAAAAGACTTATAGATAAAATGGATGGAACAGTTAAGGCAACAAGCAAAAAGGATAGTGGTTCGACATTTGTTATAACTATCCCGTTTAAAATAGCAGATATTCCGAAAAATTCACATAATTCAGAAGCAGCAGATAGTGATTTAAATACAGATATAAAACATGAGGGTTTATATGCAGATGCATATGTACATGAAAATATAGATGAAGCTGCTGATATTTCTGGATTGCGGCTTTTGCTGGCTGAAGATAATAAGCTAAATGCAGAGATTATAGAAACATTTCTTACTGACGAGGGAGCAGTTGTAAAGGCTGTTGGTGATGGGCAACAGGCAGTTGAAGAGTTTGCTGTATGCAAAGAGGGCACATATGCAGCTATTCTTATGGATGTTATGATGCCTAAGCTTGATGGTATGACAGCGACAAGGTTAATAAGGGCTATGAACGGGGATGATGCTAAGAATATACCAATAATAGCCATGACTGCAAATGCGTTTGAGGAAGATGCCAGAAAATGTATAGAAGCAGGCATGAACGTGCATATGGCAAAACCACTTGATATGGATGAAGTGATAGAAGTTATTTACAGATTATGTAAAAAAGGTTGAAGTTTTTTATAACCTGGGATAATATGATGTGAGTGTCAAAATTTACTTTTGACACTCACATTGTATTATAATATTTTAAAGTTTTTAATGAGAGGATAAAGATGAGCGAAACAATACATCCACATGAACACTATCATTCACCAGAGGCTAAGAAAAAACAACTTAACAGAATATCAAAGGCTATTGGCCATCTTCAGCATGTCAAAACCATGATTGAGAATGATGATGACTGTGCTGATGTACTTATCCAGCTGTCAGCTGTTAATTCTGCATTACATAACTTAGGAAAAGAGATTATTAATGAGCATATGACACATTGTATCGTACATGCCATAGAGAATGGCGATATGAAAGCGGTAGAAGAATTCCAGAAGTCGGTAAAAAAGTTCTTATAAATCAGTTTGTGTCAAATGGACACAAACTTGTGTGTGAAAAATCTTAGATTTAAGGATTTTTCACACTAACCCCCCACCCGGCTTGTGCAGGTTAAAAAATAAATATAATATATTCCCATCTTTGACACTTTTTAGG
>DJDY01000049.1 GCA_002435585.1 Lachnospira sp. UBA5912 | reverse complement strand
CTGCTTGAAGTCACTTTCATCTTATATGCTTTAAGGTTAAGGAGTCTCTTGGCACCTTCTATAACATATGCCTGATGTCCAAACATATTCTTAAGATCCTGTGGTGTCTCATATGCAACATCTGTAAATGCACCAAATGCTGCCACATAATTAAAATATCGTCTGTCATTTGCAATTCCAATATCACATGGGAAACTTTCCCCGCTTACAACATTATATGCGGCTCTTATTTTATCTGATGGTATACCAAGACTTTTAGCGAAATCATTCGTTGAGCCGCTTGGAATATACCCAACAGGCACCTTTGCATCTCCATATGTTATAACTGCAGACACAACCTCGTTTAATGTACCATCGCCACCACTACATACTATAATATCATATAAGCCCTTAGAAGCCTTTATTTTTTCATATCCATCTAATGCTGCTTTCGTAGGATACACAGTAACCTCGTAATCTGCATTGGAGAATATCTGAATAATCTTCATTAGTGAATTCTTAAGCTGTGCTTTACCCGAATTCGGGTTAAATACAAAAAGCATCTTTTTCATGATATTCCTCCATTCTTTTGCGCTTATTTTATCTGTCCCACTTGTCACACAACGAATTAATCTGGTCTGTGAACTTAGCAAGATCTTTATTAGCTCCACCCTCATTATGCATAATAACTGTCATCAGATGCTTGCCTGCTGCAACAAGTCTGTCATATATACTCTTATTACGCTTATTAACAGTTGTTCTTCTGCTCTTCTTTTCCTTGTTGCCTTCTGTTATCATGCTTCCTGTTGCCAGATCAAAAGCACCACCTGTATATGGAGCATAAGCATCAAAACCATGCTCTTTCTTAAGGCACTCTGTGAATTCTTCACATACGCTGTCTTCTCCATGTACAACAAATACTTTCTTTGGCTTATTCTTAAATGCGCTTATCCATCTTATAAGTCCATCTTTATCAGCATGACCACTTGAACCTGGCAGCTGTGCTATCTCTGCCTTCACCTGTATAGGCTCACCAAAAAGCTTAATCTCATCTATTCCGTCAACTATTATACGTCCTGTTGTTCCATTTGCCTGATATCCAACAAACAGGACTGTACACTCAGGTCTCCACAGATTATGCTTAAGATGATGCCTGATACGTCCAGCTTCACACATACCTGAGGCTGATATTATAACTTTAGGATTCGGATCAAAGTTAATCATCTTTGATTCCTCACTTGATATGGCATATTTGAGTCCTGGGAAAGACAATGGATTAATCCCCTGCTTTACAAGTTCAATAGCTTCATCATCAAAGCACTGTTCAACATTCTTGCTAAAGACCTCTGTAGCCTCTATTGCAAGAGGACTATCAACATACACATCAAAATCCCTGTCGATAAGATGCTCTGCTTTTATCTTTCTTATATGATATAAAAGCTCCTGTGTTCTTCCAACTGCAAATGAAGGTATAACAACATTACCGCCTCTGTCAAAAGTTCTTTTGAATACACTTACAAGTTCTTTAACGTAATCCGGTGTTCCATTATGGCTTCTGTTTCCATATGTTGATTCCATAACAACATAATCTGCATCAGAAACCATATAGGGGTCTTTCGTTATTGGCTTGTTAATATTGCCTATATCACCTGAGAATACTATCTTCTTAGACACTTCTCCATCAGCAGTTTCTTCCTTTGCCCACACCTCGATACTTGCAGAACCAAGCAGATGTCCTACATCTTCAAATCTAACGCTTATATTATCATCTATTGTTATTATCTCATCGTATTTAACTCCGACAAACTGTTTCATAACCTCATATACTGCCTTGGCATCATATAATGGTATGAACTCTTTAAGTGTTCCATTAGAACGCTTAGCCTTCCTGTTACGCCACTCAGCTTCGAACATCTGGATATGTGCACTATCTCTTAACATAATATCACACAGCTGTACTGTTGCCTCTGTGCAATATATCTTACCTCTGAATCCATTCACATAAAGAAGAGGTATAAGTCCTGAATGATCTATATGTGCGTGTGTAAGAAGAACATAATCAACATCAGATGCTGGTATAGGCAGCTCCTGATTCTCATATACATCGTTTCCCTGCTCCATGCCACAATCTATAAGCACATTCTTATCTCCAACACATAGATAGTGACAGCTTCCTGTAACTTCGTGATCTGCTCCTAAAAAAGTAAGTTTCATAAGCTTCAACTCCCTCCGGATTAATATTATATGATTTGTACGTACTATATAATATTCGTCATGTTATTGTCTGAATACTATTATCGGTATGTCTAGTATAACATATAATTTGTGAGAGTTGTATCAGTTTCACATAAAATTTTATATAATATTTCACATAATTTATAATAAATATGATTTCCAGGGTAAAAAATCCTTCACTATAAACTATAATCAGAAACATTTTTTATTTTTTACAACTGCTTAAAATCAATATCATAAAATGTCACATCAGCATTCCTTGATGCAAACATACCAACATATACATGCTTTGGATCTATAGCTGTAAGCTTGAAATCATATCCACCTGTAACCTCTGGTCCATCTGCAAACTGTGCCATATATCCATCCTGGGATGAAGCAAGTGTAAGATTATATTCTTTTCCCTCTTCTATGGCAAAACCGGTTACAGGTCCATGTACGAGTACACCGCTCTTTCTTGCATATGTTCCTACTGTGTTCTCTTTTCTTGTTATACACAAAGGTGCTGCTGCCACATAATCACCAAGAATATCAGGCATACTCTCATCTATATAACAGTCATCCCTTACCATAAGCCCGAACGATACCTGATCATTGGAAAATAATTTATTAACCCTTACTTTAGCACTAAGTCTGAAATTCTTATTGACATCTACCTGTCTGTAGTACATGGCAATTCCATCTGTAACCGCCGATATCTTACCTTTATTGTTTCTGACAGCTATATGCATATTGCCATCTTTATCTGTTTCCAATGTGAAATTATCTTTATTGATATCATCTGTAACATCGCCAAAAACAGTTCCCCTGTATTCGCCATAATCTTTAAAAAGTCTGCTTTTCTCCAGCTTATCGCTGAATATTACAGGTTTGTAATCTGTATTAGATACAAGATATTTATCTTTATATTCCAAAGGATTTTCTGATAAGTTAACTACATTTTCAGACAAACCAGTTATGTTCAACTCTTTAACAGCTGACATAACCATATATGCGTTTACCCTTGCACCCCATATGTTAGTATGAGTGTTGTCTACACTAAGCTTATTGTTGGATGGCCATGCATGAAGATATATTGTATTATCAGCACCAAGCCTGTCATAGACTTCATGAGTCTTTTGTGTCATGTCAACAACTGGTATATCAAGTGTTCTTCCTAGCTTCCTGATTGCTTCTGGATAATCTCCACCTTCAAAGCCACCAATATCATGTGTTATATGCAATAATGTATCATTCCACTCTCCTGTTGGTGTCCTTCTTACTATAGGTGTACACAGAATTGTCTTACATCCTGCCTCATCAGCCTTTGAAATGTAATTAGTATAAAGAGAATGTGCAAAAGAGCCTTCTGTTTTATAATCTCCATTGGCATTGGTGAATCTTGACTCCTCTGTTTTCTCATCATTATGTCCAAAACCTATGATAAGAAAATCTCCTTTTTTCATACCATTAAGAAGTTCCTTATACTGTGGCTCCGTTGTGTAGCTTTTAGAGCTTCTGCCTGAAAGAGCAATATTAGAAACTTTGATATTATCATTAAGATATTTACCAAGCATCGTTCCATATCCATATCTTGGATAATAATACTTATCCTCAAAACTGCTAAGTGTCGAATCACCTATAACCCATAATGTACTCATAATCCATAACCTCGATTCCTATTAATCAATATGTCCTGTTAAGGTAGTCGCTGCGGATATGCTCCTCCATAGCTTTTACCTCTTTCTCAAATTCTCTTGCAGAATACAAAAGACAGCCTGCTCCTCGGATAATAACCTGCTCAAGTCCATCTGATGTAGCAACTGTTATATTATATTTCTTTCCATTCTCATGTGCAAACTTTTCTATATAATGGTCTGCCGTTTCTGCCTCTTTCGTGTATACAACGTGGATATTATGATAATCTATGTATTCCTCCTGATGTCCCGATACCCTGTAAGCATCAAATACAACAATAAGCTCACACTTCTTCATTCCCTGATAATTGCACATTATATCAAGAAGCTTATCCCTTGCGCTGTCCATATTAATTCTTGATAATTCCTCAAGCTCGCTCCACGCATGTATTATATTATAGCCATCTACAAGAAGATATGGTATTGAATTTGTCTGCTTCTTAGACTGTGAAGCTTTATACTGTCCATTATTATAGCTTCCACTTCCTGAGGCTGTCACATATCTTCCCATTTCATCAGAGGCTTTTCTTTTAGACATCTTACGTCTTTCATTATCACCCCTGCTGTTAGCAAAATATGTCTGTGCCAGTATTCTGTCAACTTCCTCTGTTCCAATCCATTCATCAGATACAGTTCTTGCCGCTTCTTTTGGTGCTAGCACTACATTTTCATTAGTTCCTGCTGGGTTAAGCACGCTGTCAACGTGGGCATAATCCTTAACTTCATACCAAGGCACATTAAAGCCTGAGCCGTGCGCACAGAATACTGAATCTGCTGGATTTCTTGTATCTCTCTCAGCTTCGTATCCGATTTGCTCAATAACTTCATCTGTGTTATGGCAAGGTCTGTAGCCGGACATTTTAAGGCTTAATACTCCCTTTCCCTTGGTGTACGCATTAACCTCTGCCTGATAATTACCAATAGTTGCAACAGGACCAGTACCCTTTATTACAGCCTCATCACCATTATCGTTAATCTCAAACTGCGCACCCATTCTCTCAAAGTCAGTCATAGCCCTGCCTATATACTGCCTGTCAAGTATAAGTGTAAATTCATAAAATGGCTCAAGCAGTACACTCTCTGCCTGCATAAGTCCATTTCTTACTGCCCTGTAGGTAGAAATGGACTTATGCAGGCAGAGAGTGTACTGCTTGAGCCATTTT
>DJDY01000064.1 GCA_002435585.1 Lachnospira sp. UBA5912 | reverse complement strand
CAACAGAAAACAAATCAACAGTAGATTGGGCTAGCGTAGAAAAACCAGAAGCTTTCACAGTTATGGTTGATGGTACAGTTCCAACAATGGAAGAATGGGGCGATAAGTTTGATGAACAGCTCAAGGAATTAACAGGACTTGACTTCACAGTAACACGTCCAGACCACAACTCATACTATGATGCAGTTGCTAACTCAATGCTTGATGCAAGCGCTATGCCAGATGTTATCATTCTTTCATCTGATTACTTAGCTCTTTACGCAAGCCAGGGTCTTCTTTGGGATATGACAGATGCTTGGAACAATTCAGCAACTAAGGCTTCAGGAAGACTTATTGCAGATGCAGAAAAGATCATGCAGGCTAACTATGTTAGAGGCGTTGACGGCGAGAAGGCTCTTTACGGATTCGTTCCTGCACGTGGTAATGGATGCTGTACATATGTAAAGGAAGCATGGGCAACAGCTGCTGGTTACAATGCTAACGACTTAAAGACAAAGCAGATGACATATGATGAGTTCTATAAGATGCTCAAGGATATGAAGACAGCTAAGGGTGTTGATTACGTAATTTCAGCTCCTGGTTTCTATTCAAAGGAAGCACCTTATACAAACTACCTTCCTGAATTCTATCAGAATGCACAGTTTACATTCTACTATGATCAGGCTAAGGGCGAATATGTAGATGGTTTCTCAGCTCAGGAAATGAAGGATGCTCTTCAGAGAATCCAGAACGCTGTTAACGATGGCCTTATCAATAAGGAATCAAGTACAAAGACAACATCTACAGCTCGTAACGATTTCAAGTCATCAGATCCTAAGACAGAATCAGGTGTATTTACATACTGGGCTGGACAGTGGGCTGAGACTTTAAGAGGATACTTAAAGACAGCAGGTCTTGATGATTCACTTATTCCAATCCTTCCAATCAAGGAACTTGGCAAGTACGCAGAGAGACTTTCACCATCATGGTGTATCACATCTCATGCAGCTGAGACAGGTAAGGCAGAAGGAATCTTCAAGTATTTCATTGATAAGATGTTAGATGGTGGCGATATCCAGACACTTTGGGAATATGGTCCAAAGGGATACTACTATAATGTTAAGGATGATGGCTCATTCGAATTCCTTGGTAAGAAGACTAATGCTAAGACATTATATTCTAAGGCTCATCTTGATTGTAACCTTGTTCTTGCTACATTCTCTAACGGCAAGGATCCAGGAAAGGCAGAACAGCCAGCTAACGTTACAGAGTGTTCAGATATGTTCTTCAAGAACTCTCAGTTAGTTGATTCTCCTGCTATGACAGAAGAAGTTGGTAAGCTTGTTGGTGATATCAACACAGAAAGATACACAGTAGTTGATAAGGTAGCCAGAGGTGAATGGACAGTTGAACAGGGTATGACAGAATACACTAACACTGTTGGTTCTAAGGTTGAAGCAGCTCTTAAGTCATTAAATACACAGTTCTCTGGTAAGTAATTAGTGATTTAAAACTACTTAATATGTATTATCGGTGATACATGTTATCACATATGGTCGTGCCAGGAGACCTGGTCTTCTGGCACGATATTTTGCTTAATAAGCATTGTTACTATAATATTAGGAAAGAAGGGTATAAAGATGCAGTGTAAGTCTTGTGGAGCAGAGCTTCCTAAGAAGGCAAAGATTTGCCCTAAGTGTGGAGCACTTAATGGTAAACCAGCTGGTAATACTAGATATTTAGCTATTATCGGTATGGTAATCATGTTGTTAGGCGGATTACTTCCATTTGCTCAGTCAAACGAACAGCTTATGGATGGTTATACACCTAAGGCATATGCATTTGGTTTCATGAATATCAGCGTTTCATTTATGTGGTATCTTTTCATGATACTTCTTGTTGTTGGTATTCTTTTAGTTGTTGCTAAAAAAGAAAAATTATCAATCGTAACATCAGTACTTGCTACAGTTGTTGCTTTTGTATCTATGTTTGCATTCCAGTTCTCTAGTACAGATGGTAAGACTAAGACTGGTGCATTAAAGTATGTATACCATAATATATCTGATTTATTATCAAACGGATATGGTGGTAATACTTATTCAATTGGTTCAGGTGTATATGTTATCATACTTGGACTTATCGTTGCTATCGTAGGTGTATTCTGGGATGTTGTTAAGTTATTCAAGAAGGACCTTGGAGTAGATAGCAAGTATTTATCTAACTCATTAAATCAGAGTATTACGCAGAAGATGTTCTACTATAGAGGATTCTATCTTATGTTCCTCCCAGTATTCATCATGGTTATTTTATTCTTCTACTGGCCAATGTTAGGATGTCGTTATGCGTTCACATCATATGTATTAGCTAACCCATATTATGTAGGTATTTTCCACTTCCAGACTATGTTAAGATTCGATACATATTTCTGGCAGGCATTCAGAAATACTCTTGTATTATCAATCGTTAAGTTAATACTTAATACAGGTGCCGCAGTTATCATCTCACTTCTTCTTAACGAGATTACTAACATGGCATTCAAGAAAACAGTACAGACAATTATCTACTTACCTCACTTCATGTCTTGGGTTGTAGTTGCTGCTGTATTCAAGATGATCCTTTCAGTTAACAGCTCAGGTGTTGTTAATGGTGCTTTAATTAACATGGGACTTATCAGTGATCCTATCGATTTCCTTGGTAGTTCTAAGTATTGGACAGGTACATTCTTCATGATGAACGTATGGAAGGATACAGGATGGGGAACTATTCTTTTCCTTGCTACATTATCAGGTATCAGTCCAGACCTTTATGAAGCTGCACAGATTGATGGTGCTAACAGATTCAAGAGACTTATCTATATTACTCTTCCAGCTTTAGCTAATACTATCATCACAGTATTCATTCTTAACCTTGCTAAGGTTATGAACCTTTTCGAATCAGTATTCGTTACACAGAGTGCTGGTACATACGATGTATCTCAGGTATTACAGACATACGTATACAACAAGACTTTCTCAGCATCATTCTCTGATTATGGTTATACAACAGCCGTAGGTCTGTTTAAGTCGTTTGTAGGTATGATTCTCGTACTTGGTTGTAACTACGCAAG
>DJDY01000172.1:8828-37425 GCA_002435585.1 Lachnospira sp. UBA5912 | reverse complement strand
TAATTTAACTAAACAACTATATTATATATTAAGCAATTCACTATATACCTTAAGCGCTCCATCAGTATCATGTGCAAGTACACGCTTTGCAAGTACCTTTCCAAGCTGTACACCCTCCTGGTCGAAGCTGTTGATGTTCCATAAGAAGCCTTGGAACATAATTTTGTTTTCATAATGAGCAAGTAATGCACCAAGTGTTTCAGGCGTGAGTGAATCGCCTGTGATTATGCTGGAAGGTCTGCCACCCTTGAAGTTTTTGTTAAGGTTCTCATCTGATTTACCACATGCAAATGCTACAATCTGTGCAGCGACATTGGCACACAGCTTCTGCTGGCTTGTGCTGTCCTGGATAGTTACATCATTGGCAAGCTGGCTGTTTCTAAAGCCTATAAACTGGAGTGGAACGATGTTAGTACCCTGGTGGAGAAGCTGGTAGAAAGAGTGCTGTCCGTTAGTACCAGGTTCGCCAAAGATAACAGGACCAGTTGGATAACTTACAGATTCACCAAATCTGTTAACTGACTTACCATTAGATTCCATATCAAGCTGCTGTAAATGTGCTGGGAATCTGCTTAAGCCCTGTGAGTAAGGAAGAACTGCTGTACAGTCATAACCAAGTACATTGCGTTCATATACACCTATAAGAGCATCAAGCATTTCAGGGTTGTTAAGAGGGTCGCTGTTCATAGAAAGCTTGTCCTCAGCTGCAGCACCATCAAGAAATGCAGCAAATACCTCTGGTCCGAAAGCAAGTGATAATACGGCACCGCCAACGGAAGAAGTAGAAGAGAAACGTCCGCCAATATAGTCATCCATGAAGAATGCATCAAGGTAATCAGAGCTTTTTGCAAGAGGTGAAGTTTCGCTTGTTACAGCAATCATATGTTTAGCAGGTTCAAGACCAGCTTTCTTAAGAGCATCTTTGACAAAGGATTCATTAGTAAGAGTCTCAAGAGTAGTTCCTGACTTTGATACAAGTATGAATAATGAATGTGCAACATCAATAGAAGCAAGTACTGTAGAAGCATCATCAGGGTCAACATTGCTTATGAACTTAGCTTCCATCTTGAAAGTATTGTTCTTCTTAGCCCAGTTTTCAAGTGCTATGTACATTGCACGTGGACCTAAGTCACTTCCACCGATACCTATCTGTACAACTGTAGTGAATTTGTCACCAGCAGCATTAGTAATCTCGCCATTGTGTACTTTGTTGGCAAAATCAGCTATACGTTCCTGCTGTGTTTTATAGAAGGTTCTCTTATCTACGCCGTCAGCTGTTACTGCATCGCCAAGCTGGCCACGTGTCATATGGTGAAGCACAAGTCTTTTTTCCCCAGTATTGATTACCTCACCATTATACAGAGCCTTGAATTTGTCAGCAAGCTGAGCTTCATCGGCAAGCTCAGTAAGTGCATTTAATACTTCGGAGTCTACTTTCTTGGCAGCATAGTTGTAGTTTAATCCGCAAGCCATAGGCACGTTGTAGTTTCTTACACGTTCAGCTCCCTGCTCGTTAGACATAACCTCGGCAAGATTTACATCCTTAGTGTTCTTAAGTCTGGCAAAAGCCGCAAGTGTATCTAGATTGTTCCAATTAATCATAAAAAATATCTCCTCCTTATTAATCGTACATTTATTATACAAGGATTATACTATTATTAAATGTCGAAAACAAGGCACAAATTCCATATTTTGTTAATAAAAATCACATATTTTAATCAAAATTTCTACGCAATTTTCGTATATCAGGTTTGTGTAAAGTGGGCACAGACACATATCCTGCATATGAATAATATGTTTTTCATACTAAGCCACAACACTAATATTTTGACAATTGGGAGTAATAAATACATTGAAAAATGTATAATGTGGAAGTATAATGACGTTATAAAACTTTTATAATATATATTGCTAAAAGATACGGCATGTAATCATAACATATTTGTTGTGGTATTTATCAGAGCTGGATATTAACATTACTATGTTCATAGTATGGCAAAGAATGATATGCTCGCATTTATGGAGTGTACACGCATTAACATTACCATGTTCATAGTACAGGCTGGCAGTATGGAATGGAGGTAACTATAATTATGAAGATTCTTATGTTAGATGCATCAACATATGGCGAAGATGTCAACATAGATAAATTCTATGCATTGGGTGAAGTTAAAAGTTATTCTACAAGTACAAGAGAAGAAGCACTTAAAAGGGTTGCTGAATATAATCCGGATGTAGTTATTATTAATAAGATAAATGCGGACAGGGAATTCATAGATGCTGCGCCTGCGCTTAAGATGATTGCAGAGACAGCAACAGGATATAATAATATTGATATAGGGTATGCCAGGAAGAAGAATATAAGAGTTGCCAATGTTGCTGGATATTCAACTGATTCGGTAGTACAGCATACATTTGCACTTGGATTATATCTTGTTGAGAAGATGAGTTATTATGATGAATATGTTAAGTCTGGCAAATATGCAGAATGTCCGATTTTTTCACATTTTTCAAATGTATTCCATGAGCTTACAGGAAAGACATGGGGAATAGCAGGGCTTGGTACTATCGGAAAAGGTGTGGCAAAGATTGCAGCAGATTTCGGATGCCGGGTTATATATTATTCAGCAAGTGGCAATACACAGGATGTTCCATACGAAAGAAAAGAACTTGATGAGTTTTTGAAAGAATCAGACATAATATCAATACATGCCCCACTAAACGAAAAAACACAGAACCTTTTTGATGCTGCAGCATTTGACAAGATGAAGACAAGCGCTATACTTCTCAATCTTGGACGGGGACCTATAGTAAATGATGCTGATCTTGCAGATGCACTTGAAGCAGGAAAGATAGCGGCAGCAGGACTTGATGTGTTAGGAAAAGAGCCTATAGAAGCAGACAATCCACTGCTTAGAATCAAGGATAGCACAAAGCTTGTTATAACACCACATGTTGCATGGGGAACGGTTGAAGCAAGAACAAGGCTTATGGATGAGGTATATGAGAATATTGTTGCATTTAACAAGGGCGAGAAGAGAAATGCAGTTGAATAAATAGCTGTGTTGATATGAAGCAGTAAAGCAGATGGCTTTATAAGATAAGAATAAAATCAAATAAGAATAAAATCAAATAAGAATAAAATAAGACAAAATAAGAATTAAATCAAAGAAATATAAAAATTAAATAAGCACAAAATCAAAGTGAACATAAAATTAAGATATTAAGAAAGGATTTAGACATATGCAGATATTATCAGTAAAAGATGATGAATTCAGAAAATACGGACGTGTTGTAGACAATGTTGATTTCACAACACTTGTAGAAGAGTTAAAAAGGACACCTGTTCCGGCAGGTGTTGTATATGAACCGGCAGTAAGGGAACTTGAAGCACTTCCTGTACGTCTTGACATATCCGAGGTTATATATGGCGAGATGCCGGTACAGATAGGTTACTGTAATGGACATAATTCAAAGCTTAATGCACTTGAATACCACAGGGATTCGGAGATTAATGTAGCAGCAACAGATATGATACTTATGCTGGGACTTTTAACAGATGTAGAAAAAGACCATACATATGACACATCAAAAGTTAAGGCTTTCTTAGTTCCTGCAGGAACAGCAGTGGAGGTGTATGCGACAACTCTTCACTATGCACCATGTGGCTTGGATGGAAAAGGATTCCAGGTAGCGGTAGTACTTCCAAAGGGAACTAACTATCCACTTACATCAAAGCATACAAGAGTAAACAACAATATTGCTGACAGCGAAGATGCACTTCTTGCAGCTACCAACAAGTGGCTTATCGGTCATGCAGAGGGTGGTCTTGATGATACAGCATTCATAGGACTTAAAGGTGTTAATCTTGATATTAATGAATAAAAAAATATATCAAATATATTATCAATATATTAGATTAATGCACAATATATTTAATTAATACACAACACATTTATTTAATGTTAAATGGATTAATCGATGCATATTGGTTAATCGATGCATATTGGTTAATCGATGTATATTATTTATCAATGTCACATTAGTTTATAGTACTTATCAATAGTATTAATTAACATTTATATGATTAATCTTCCTCGATAACCTGTATTTCCATATAGGAAAAGTCGATATCATCAATAAAATTGTCGCTTGTAAAGCGAACTTTAGAATGACGTTTGAAGTCTGCTATGTTTGAATCGAACCACATAGGTTCACTTAAGTCGAATTCATAGCAGGCTTCTTTTATGCCGTCAAATATTTTCTTTGTTCTGTTAATGGCTGGATCGTCATTAACTGCAACCATATCCTTAATCATGTGATTAGAGTTGTCGAATAATTTACACCATAGTCTGAACATTTTAATCCACCTTTATTTTGAGTTTTAATTTTAGGTTATTTTGATTTTAATCGTATATATAAGTATATTATTTAATATGAGTATACATCATACATTCTATTTCATATATATATTTTCTATTATCTGTTTATAATGATTATAGAGATTTCCTGTAGCTGCTTGGGGACTGCTTAAATACACGCCTGAATGTATCTCCAAATGTGTTGCTGTCCGAAAAGCCACATTCATAAGCTATCTCGGTCATGGATAGGTCTGATTGTCTTAGAAGTTCTGCAGCCGCATGTGTGCGTACTTCAACTAGATATTCGCGGAAACGGTGACCTGTAAATGCCTTGAATTTTTTGGAAAGGCTGGATTCACTCATATTGAACATTTCAGCCGTTTTGCAAAGTGTAATATCATCTTTATAGTTAGCAAGAATATATTCAACTATACGCTGGATTGTTTCATTGGCTAGATCCATGTGTGTAACTACATTATCTTTATATGTCTGGCATCTGAGAGCATATAAAATAAGCTCATGAAAGTATGCTGTTGCAAATGCCAAAGATATATTATCTACGCCACGGAATTCATAGGATATTTTATCTATAAGCTCTTTAATATATGTCTGCTTCCGTGCGGGAATCTGTACAACAAAACTGTTATTTAAAATGTCAGATATATCATTCAGACCCTGATTGTTAAACCATAAAAGTTCTTCATCATCAAAGTACAGAAGGCTTCTTATGTTTTCCTCTCCTGACAGGTAAGTTGTCATATGCTGCACTCCGGCAGGGATAAGTGAAAGAGACCCCTTTTTTAACATATACATATTGTCATTAATATATAATGTGCAGTTTCCTGATATAAGGTATAAAAGCTCCCATCTGTTATGTGTATGATAATGCGACATTTTATATGAAGGGGAAACGGCTTTTAAGTCGGGCAGAAAATTCGCCCGTATATATTCCTGATGCATAAAATCACCCCGCTTTTACATGTGCTGTAAAACTTTATTGTTTACAAGCTAACATATTTTAAGTGATTTTACAAGTTTCTTGCTGTTTTTATGTATCAATATAAATACAAAGTGCATTATAATCCATATATAGTTGCAACGTTGACAATAAAAGCCGGAATTAAGATTTAATATTTGAAGAAAGGAATGGTAACAGGTATGATACGAAGAAAAAGATTAGCTTCGTCTATTATGGCAGGTATTATGTCAGGCCTGCTTGTTGTTGGAAATATCGGTGCATTTCCAGGTAAGATAATGGCACAGGATGGTGATAATGTGCAGACACAAAGCATATATACAGCAGTGAAGAATATTAATAATGATGAGAATAACTACAAGCCGCTAGACGTAAGCGACCCTATAGAGTTTGGAGGCACTTATATTAAGTATGGCTCAGAAACTATTCAGCTGTCAGAAACATCGATTTATCTTGATGGTTCATTATCTGATGAAGTCGCTGACAAATATCCATATGTATATAACGATATTACAAAGGCTTTAAGTGAGCAGAGCTTAAAGAATGGAACACAAGAAAATCCTATGACAGTATATGTAGCACCTTATGTATACTGGATAGATGATCCAGCGGCTACAGATACCATGCAGCCAGATAAGGACTATGGAGTTCCTTATGGAATGATTATTAATAGTGACTATCTTACGATAAAAGGTCTTACAAAGGATCCATATAATGTTGTTTTTGCTGGAAACAGGGGACAGTCACATGCTTCTAATGGTAACTATACTATGTTCAGGTTCAACTGTAAGGGAGCACTTACAGTTAAGAACATTACTATAGGTAACTATTGCAGTGTAGATCTTAAGTATCCATTGCTTTCTGAGTTAAATGTTGATAAGAGAACATCAACTATAACACAGGCACAGCTTGCTGATATGTCAGGAGATAAGATGTTTGCAGATAACTGTAACTTTATCAGCCGTCTGAATCTTGATCCTATAGGTGGAGCCTCAAGAAGTCTTTACAACAACTGTCATTTTGAGAGTACAGATGATGCTATCAATGGCAATGCAGTGTTTGTTGGCTGTGACTTTGATTTCTATGGAAACAGACCATTATATTCATCATATAATACAGGTTCTACATTTTTAGGATGTACATTTAACAGTGTAGTTCTGAATGCAGAAGCAGAACCTATGCAGTATTTCACGAAAGAGGGTGGAACAATAACTGCAGTAGATTGTGCATATAAGAGTAACTTTAGTTTTCCTTTCGGAATCGCCTGGACAAAGTATCCGGATAAGTCACTTAAGTGCTATCAGTATAACATAACACACAATGGTGAAAACATAACTATAGCAGGAAAAGATGCCGCAGAAACAGTTGATATGACAGGAAAGCAGATTCTTAATGCATACAGAATAGAAGATGGTGGTAAGGTATATTACAATACATACAATCTTTTAAAAGGTAATGATGACTGGGATCCGCTTGGCGTTAAGGATATAGCAGTTAAGAATGGCGCAGATAATATACCAACACAGCTTAATATAGAAAGTGAAGATAAAGTGGATTCTATAGAATCAGGAACTGAAACTGTTAAGCTGACAGCAGGTATTAATTATTTCTACAAAGATACAGATAAAAATCAGAAGATTACTTACAGTGTTGCTGATGAGTATAAACCATATGTATCAATAAAGGATAATAAAGACGGAACATGCGTAGTTTCAGGCACTAATAATGAAGATGAAGCTAAGGAAGTAGTTATTGAAGCTTCTACAGAAAGCGGATTAAGTGCTGCAATTGCCATAACAGTTAAGCCAGGTAAGTTAGCAGCTCCTTCATGGACTAAGTTACCAGAGGTGGTTAATAACGGCGATGGTACACTTAAGGCAGACTATAAGCTGAATCTTGGCGACAGGGCAGATATGTCAGTTATCAACTGGTACAGATGCAGTGATGCAAGTGGAAGTGACCCAGTGTTAGTAGCCGTATCTACTATGGATAATCCACAGTATACATATACACTTACAGCAGGTGATATAGGATACTATATATGTGCATCTGTTGCACCTAAGAATATAAGAAGCGATCTGGGCGATGATGTTAAAGCAGTATATCCAGAGGCTATAAGCGCAAAGGATATTAAAACAAAGAATTATACCACAGACTTTTCAGACTTCCCTACCGTTAAACAGCCTGAGATAAAGGCCGGCTTCTGGACAGTAGATTCTTACAGACCAGCAGATACAGACAGTTTTGGAAGCTGGAAGGGTGAAGATACACAAACCCCTTGGGTATATGGTGAAACAGGTAATGGTTCTGTTGGAGCCGGAATATATCAGGGAACACAGGGCTCAAGACTTATGTATACACCAGTTGAGGGCAAATATGGTGATATGACTGTAAAGCTTGTTGCGGATCCAGCAAAGACAGCCGGTCAGGGCTTCGGCAGCGCAGGACAGTATATGGATGTATGTATTAAGTTTGATACTACAACACTTACAGGTTATGCATTAAGGATAGTAAGAACTAAAGCAGCATCTAACGCAGTAACATTTGTACTTGTTAAGTATGACAATGGAAATACAACTTATATATCAGATGAGGTTATAGCTTCATGTTATCTTACTGGATGTGAAATAACATTAAAGGCAGAAGGTGGCAAGCTCACAGCACATGTGGAAACACCAACAGCACAGCTTAAAGAACAGGCAGAAGCTGGTTATGTACATGTTGTTGATCTGACAGCAGATATAGAAGCCAATACATATGGCGGAGTTGCCATACAGCATACAGGAACAACAGGAACAGGCGGATGGCAGAATACAACCATGCTTCATAGCTTAAGCGTAGAATGGGCTGGAGATACCAACCAGAATCCTGTAGTAAAAGAAATACAGGAAACACCTTCATCATCTACAGATGAGCAGGTAACAGAAGCAGCAGGTTCAGAGAATACTGATAAAACAGCAGAAGCAGCTGACTTATCAGGCAATGTTAAGACAGGCGATACATCACGTGCAGGCGTGTATGCTGTGTTACTTACAGTAAGTGTTGCATCACTTATAGCACTTGGATATGTATACATAAGAAAGAGAAGGATATAATGAGCGCAAAAGAAAAGGAAGCGGCTGCGAAGCAGACATTTACTTTTCGGACGGTTTAACAAACGAACAATAAATAATCCCGGTCTAAGGCAATATAAGCTTAGGACCGGGATTGTTTTTATCAGTTTATTTTTAGTTTCTGTAAGCATTATTCTATTTGTTACTTCGATACATCAGTGAATACAATAGTATACTGGTCAGATGGATATACCTGATATATGAACGAAGTCAACAGGGTTTTCGCATTTTCAAGGGCTTTATCATACAGGCCGTTGCCTATGGCATCGTTTAGTGCATCATCTGTTAACTGCTTTAGTGCATCATTGTGCTCAGTGAGTGTAATAGGAGTGAATATGCTGGTACTTTCGTGTAGAACCTTGAACGAATCCAGGTCAAGGTCGGCAGAAAGTGTTTTAACCTCAGGAATGGTTACATATATGGTGTGTTTCGTATCTTCTGTATCACCTACATTCCATGTTACATCACTGAAATTAATTCCAGCTTTTATATTAGTGTTATATGTGTATATGTATTTCGATTCGGTTAGTGGTATGGAGATATTGAAAAGCTTCCGGTCCTTTGTCTCGACACGTACAGAAGTCGTGGTTACAGATTGTGTGGCCAGTTCGCCTATGTTTTCAAAACCAATCTGTGTAATCTTACCATCTGACTGGTAGTTTGTTGATGCAGCTTTTTTGGTATATATTAAGGCTATTACAAGGGCTGCTATTATTATGATATTGATTATAGATTTTAAACCGAAGAAATGAATGTTTAATTTTCTGCGGGATTTTACAACACCTTTGTCCGTTTTTTTCAAAGTTTCATTATCCTGGTATTCTTTATTCATACTAATCCTCATTTCTGTGTATGTTTTTGCGCATATTGGTTTTGCATCAAGTGTGATGTGCGCAGACACAAACCCTTAGCGTGAAAAATCCATTTTCACACTAATCCTTACCTACGTGTTTAGGCAAATGTACAGTGATTATAACATATAATTTGATATGCTCAGGTTGAATATCTGAACTATGATTCTGGTAAATGTACAGTGATTATAACACATAATTAAGATATTGGGCAAAATAAAAATACCCCGGATACCATCTGTGATAGTGTATCCGGGGTGCTTTAAAGCCTGCATGTTTTGATGTGTGGAAAAGCACCACACGGGGGTATTAGCAAATGATGTCAGGAATCTGTTTATGATAATAAAACGATTCTCTAATCATATTATAATACTGGTACTAGTCCATGTTAATGTTGATATGTCGTGGAAGACCATCAACCATGATAGGTGAAAGCTCAGCCTGAATCAATGGTCTTATGTAATGAATAAGGTCTTCTGTAACGAAATCATCTTCTGTAATCCACTCAAGTGGAACCTTCTTTTCAATGTTAGCAATCTGATGAACATCATGTGTTTCAGTTATGCACATATATGGGTCATCAGAAACTCTCTTAAGTACTACAACCTTGCCTGTTTCACCCTCGAAAGCAGCCTTAACAGCAGCACCACCAACGTTGAATGCTTCTGTGATATCAGTACGTGATGTCATATGTGCAGCACAACGCTGAAGAGTTGATAATTCAATAGCTCTTGTCTTAATACCAAGCTCAGAACCTACCTTGTTAGCAAGGAACTTGGCAGAACCAGCTAACTGCTTATGTCCGAATGCATCCACAAACTCTACGTGGTCTGAGAGCTCGAATACATATCTTCCATCCATAACCTTGATACCTTCTGAAACAGCTATAACCATAGAACGTCCCTTAGAAGCTATCTCTTTAACTCTTTCAAGGAAGTGGTCAATATCAAACACTTTCTCAGGAAGGTAGATAAGATCCACACCTTCACAATCTTCGCCTCTTGCAAGAGCAGAAGCAGCTGTAAGCCATCCGGCGTTACGTCCCATAATCTCAACAATAGTAACTGTTGGGTAATCGTATACAAGACCATCACGGATAATCTCTTTCATAGTAGCTGCGATAAACTTGGCAGCACTACCGAAACCAGGAGTGTGGTCAGTAACAGCGAGGTCGTTGTCGATAGTCTTAGGAACACCCATGAACTTAATATCGCTTCCGATAAGAAGTGCATAATCAGAAAGCTTCTTGATAGTATCCATAGAGTCGTTACCACCAATATAGAAGAAGTAAGCTATATTAAGTTCTTTAAGAATCTCAAAAATCTTTTCATATGTTTCTCTGTCGTCTGAGATTTCAGGAAGCTTATAACGACATGAACCTAAGTAAGAAGAAGGAGTTCTTTTTAAAAGGTCAATATCGATATCTGTCTTAATCTTATCAGAAAGATCTACATACTGCTTGTCAAGGAGACCCTTAATACCGTGAAGCATACCATATACTTTGTTGGCACCTCTGTCTCTGGCTGTTTTAAATACACCAGCAAGACTTGAATTGATTACGGCAGTTGGTCCACCAGACTGTCCTACGATAACATTTCCTAACATAAATGTCCTCCAAATTATAATAATGAAATAATAAAATCTGAATTGAAATCCCTCGTGACTTCCAATCCATAATAAATATTTTATTAAAATTATATTAACATAATTAAGACAATCATACAACTCAAATACGTTGATAAATCAAATAAATTCGTCAATTTAGTAAAATCTTTAAATATATAGTGGAAACTTTCAAAAAATTCGTAGTATACTATATTAATGATGCGAGTGTCAAAAGTGAATTCTGTTATTCACTGATGTATCAGGATTGCTCCATTGCTTTGCAATTCCTGCAATCATTAAAAATGGGACTAAGAAAATAAGACATAAGAAAATACCAGCAAAGGAGATACTGATTATGAGTAAACAGACATGGAAACCAGGGAATATGCTATATCCTGTACCAGCAGTTATGGTAAGCTGCCAGAGGGGCGAAGAGAAGCCTAATATAATAACTGTTGCATGGGCAGGAACTATATGTTCAGATCCAGCTATGGTTTCAATATCAGTAAGAAAAGAAAGATATAGTCATGATATAATAAAGGAATCAGGCGAGTTTGTTATTAACCTTACGACTAAGAAGCTGTGCCGTGCTACTGACTATTGTGGCGTTAAGTCTGGTAAAGATACAGATAAATTCAAGGATATGCATCTAACGCCAGAAAAATCTGTTAAGATACATGCACCGGCAATCAAAGAATGTCCGGTAAATATCGAGTGTAAGGTTAAGGATATTATAGAGCTTGGAAGCCATGATATGTTTATAGCGCAAGTAATGGCTGTCAATGTAGATGAATCACTTCTTGATAAGAAAGGAACACTTCATCTTGAAGATGCAGAACTTGTTGCATATTCACATGGACAATATTATGCGTTAGGTGAACATATAGGTCGTTTCGGATATTCTGTCAGAAAGAAATAAAAAACTTTACAAAAAGGCGTATGCGTGGTAGTATAACATTTGTTACAAAAATGTTACGAAAATATTACGGAATTAGATTTTGTGTATATACAGTATTTGGAGGAATATATGACACGCATAACAAGATATGGCAGGAGGATAAAAACAACATTTATCACAACTATGTTTGCAGCCTGTCTTGCAATAGTGATTGGTATTCCATTTGTTTCAAAGAATATGTTAAACAATGATGTGGGATACTATAGCATAACTATTCATGGTACACGTGTTGGAGCAGCTAACACAGAGGAAGAGGTTAATGTTGCACTGGCAGGTGCAAGGCTGCAGCTTAGTCAGCAGCTTAATGATTATGTATATATGGATTGTGATGTCCAGATAGATAAGGAAAATCGTGCAATAGCACCAAGAATGTCTGAAAAACAGCTTGAGAGCTCTATATACAGCCAGCTGTTTGATTGCATAGTTGATGTCGAAAAGCAGCTCGCATATACAGTCAGGATAGGTGATTACACAGTAAGTCTTGCATCAAAGCAGGATGTAGAGGAGCTGTTTACCAGGATTATACAGCCATATAACAGGGCAGGAGGATTTGAGCCGGTTATTAAGTCGGGTTCTTCGGCAGATGGCACATATGTGGTAGAGATAGAGAAAAACGAAGAAACATCAGTACAGGATACACAGATTGTTGCTTCATTCTTCGAGGACAGCACAGGAACAAACGGAGAAAATAAAAAAACACCTGATGAAATCCAGGATATAAGCTTTGTACAGGATATATCTGTTAATGAGGTATATGCTGATAAGGTACAGGTTTCATCAGTTCAGGATGCGTATGATGCAATAACGAAAGAAAATGCGACTAACACTTATTATATAGTAGAAGCTGGGGATACTCTTTCACAGATTGCCAAAGATAATAATATGTCTTTGGATGATTTGTTAAAGTTAAACAGTAAATATAAAGAAGAGTCAGTTATAGTTCCAGGTGATGAGCTTGTTATAACTGTTCCCAGATCAGAGATAACGGTAGTTACAACAAAGAAAATCTCATATGAAGAGGATTATAAGGCTGAACCGGAGTATCTTGATGATAATAATAATTACAGGGGTACCAACTATGTTCTTGACGAGGGAACAACAGGTCATCGTTCAGTTGAGGCAACAGTTACTTATGAGAATGATAAAGAAGTTAACAGACAGATAATAAGTGAGAATGTAACATCAGAATCGAAGCCTGCTAAGATAGCAGTTGGAACGCTTACACAGCCAACATATATAAAGCCTGTCAATGGTGGAACGTTTTCATCAGGGTATGGCATGAGGGAAGGAATAATGCATTATGGCGTTGACTGGTCATGCAGCACAGGCATGACGGTAAAAGCATCAAGAGATGGCGTCGTTACAAGAGCAGGCTGGTATTCAGATTATGGATATTGTGTTGACATACAGCATGAAGATGGAAGCATGACAAGATATGGACATAACAGTGAAGTATCTGTTAAAGTTGGACAGCATGTTAAACAGGGAGAACAGATAGCTCTTAGCGGAAACACTGGTAACAGCTCAGGTCCACATGTACATTTTGAAATATGGATAGATGGCAGAAGAGTTAATCCACTTGATTATGTTAACAAGAACTAAGAATTAAGTGTGCCTTGCTTGTGTATGGCATATTACGAATAAGTATGAATAAGGGTGTGGATAATGTTAGTCCATACCCTGTTTTAAACTATGGATATAATAAATATGTGCCGAATTGGGTATATTTCGTTGACATAATAAAAAGGTATGATATAATCATTAAGATATTGATTTGAATATCAACATTATTTTATATAATAAATTATAAGTATACATAAACTATTGGGTTGAAGTATAGTAAATATAAATAAATACAAATGACATATATGCCGATAACCATTATGGTATATCATAATGGTATTGTGGTTAAGATAAATAAAAAGATATAATAATAACATAGAAACAGATTAAAGAAACTAAAGTTTTCAGATATATTAAGTAAGTGATAATTGAGGTGCGAAGTATGGAACAGTACGTTGTCAAAGGTGGAGTGCCACTTTGTGGAGAAGTGTCCATAGGTGGAGCTAAGAATGCAGCACTTGGTATTCTGGCAGCAGCGATTATGACAGATGAGACCGTAACGATAGAGAATGTGCCTAACGTCAGAGATACAAGAGTGTTACTTCAGGCGATTGAAGGAATAGGTGCAAAGGTTAAATACGTATATAATAATACAGTACAGATCAATGGCGGGTCGATATGTGACCTTAATGTTGAGTACGAATATATAAGAAAGATTAGAGCTTCATATTATCTTCTTGGAGCATTGCTTGGCAAGTATAACGAATCGAATGTGGCACTTCCAGGAGGATGTAATATAGGAAGCAGACCTATAGACCAGCATCTTAAGGGATTTAAGGCACTTGGTGCTAAGGTTGATATAGATCATGGAGTAGTGAGTGCCAAGGCAGAAAAGCTTGTAGGCAGTCACATATATTTTGATGTTGTAACAGTAGGTGCGACCATTAACCTTATGATGGCAGCATGTATGGCAGAGGGTGAAACTATCCTTGAAAATGCAGCTAAGGAGCCACATATAGTTGATGTAGCTAACTTCCTTAATGCAATGGGTGCGAATATTAAGGGGGCTGGTACAGATGTTATAAGAATAAAAGGTGTGGAAAGATTGCATGGATGTTCATATTCTATAATTCCAGACCAGATAGAAGCGGGAACATTTATGATGGCAGCAGCAGCAACTCATGGAGATGTTGTTATAAAGGATGTTATACCTAAGCATCTTGAGTCAATCACTGCCAAGCTTAATGAGATGGGATGCCAGCTCATAGAAGGCGATGACTGGATAAGAGTCATAGCACAAGGCGAGATAGGAAGCACTAATGTTAAAACACTTCCATATCCAGGATTCCCAACAGATATGCAGCCACAGATAGCAGTTGCCCTTGCGCTTGCCAACGGTTCAAGTATGGTTACTGAGAGCATATTCGAGAACAGATTCAAGTATGTTGATGAGCTTAACAGAATGGGTGCTAAGATAAAGGTAGAAGGCAATACTGCATATATAGAAGGTGTTAAGCATTTTACATCAGCGCAGCTTTCAGCCCCTGATTTAAGAGCGGGAGCAGCACTTGTTATTGCAGCGCTTGCAGCAGATGGCATATCGCAGATAGATGATATTGAATATATCCAGAGAGGATATGAGGATTTCGAGGGTAAGTTATCAGCACTTGGAGCTATTATAGCAAGGGTTGATTCAGAAAGAGAACTTCAGAAGTTTAAGTTAAAGATAGGATAATAAAAGACTGCGGAGAATGATATTGTGCAGATATTTGTGGCAATTAAGGCTTATTTGTCACTGAATAATGGATGCACAATAGATTTCCGCAGTTTTTTTTATATATTTTTATCGTTTTTTTACAAATATTCTGTTAAAATATGTTAAACTATTATCATTCAGTACAGCATGTACAGATGTACATCATATTATGAGTTATGAAATAAAATATTAATACAGGTTTAATGACTTACTTATAATTATAATTTTTATAATATGGCATGAATGGAGAAAGTATGAAATTAAAAGATAAGTTAAAGGTTTCATTCTGTGTTATGGTTATTCTGCCGGCACTGCTTCTTGGTTTGTTTGTTGTCGGAATATTCAAGATACAGTCAGAGAGTATATGCAAGACATATAATGTAGAAGATGATACAGTATTATTATATTTTTATTCACCTATGACATTGTTTGGAAGTATAACAGATGATGTATATGACCAGATAAAAGAACAGGCAGAGCAAGACCCTACTACATTTAATAACAGGTCATATCTTGAATCTCTTGGCAGTACACTTGATGACAGATTATCAAAGCTTGTTGTAAGAAAGAATAACAACGTTATATATAATTCCACACAGTATTCCAACACAGAGCTTTCTAAACTTCTGCCTGAGTATGAGGCGGATGAGGATAACATAACAGATGTTGCAACATACAAAGGCGGCTCATATCACAGTCTTATAAAACAGGTTGATTTCTCGGATAGTCTGGGAAACATATATAGTGTATCTATTATTACATCTGTAAAGCAGAGCGTTCCGCAGATAAAACAGATGATGTGGCAGCTTGTATTTATTATTATAATTATACTTGTTGCAACAAGCCTGTTGTTAAACTTATGGATATACAGTTCTATTATTAAGCCGGTTAATAAGCTTAAGCTTGCAACAGACAACATAAAAGAAGGCAACTTTGATTTTGAGATGCCAAAGGTTCCTAACAATGAGATAGGAGATGTATGTAAGGACTTTGAAGAAATGCGGCTTATCCTTAAGAAATCGTCAGAGGATAAGATACAGTCGGATAAGGAAGAAAAAGAACTTATAAGAAATATTTCGCATGACTTAAAAACACCTCTTACAGCAATCAAAGGTTATGTTGAAGGCTTAAGAGATGGAATAGCGGATACACCTGAGAAGCAGGCTAAGTATATAAAGACAATAGCTAATAAGGTTAATGATATGGATAAGCTTATTGATGAGCTTACGATATACTCAAGACTTGATGCTAACAGAATATTATATACATTTATAAAGATTGATGTGTCCGATTATTTCAATGATTGTTGTGATGAGATAGGCACAGAGCTTGATGCATCAGGAATAGAGCTTCATTACAGGAACCACATAACAAAACCGGTTATGATTGTTGCAGACCCTGAACAGTTAAAGAGAGTTATCAATAATATAATCAGTAACTCAGTCAAGTACATGGTTGAAGGCAGGAAGGGAAAGATAGATATAGATCTGTATGATGAAGGCGATTATGTACATGTTATTATGGCTGACAACGGAAAGGGGATTGCTGGAAAGGATATTTCAAGAATATTCGAAAGATTCTACAGGACAGATGAATCACGTAATTCCAAACAGGGTGGAAGCGGCATAGGTCTTGCTATTGTTAAGAAGATTGTGGAAGACCATAAAGGTAAGATATGGGCAGAGAGTGTCGAGGGTGAAGGAACCACGATGCATCTGAATCTTCTTAAGTATAAGGAAAACAGCCAGCAGAATCAGCAGTAGTAATATCATTATAATTTAAAATCAAAATTAATTAAAATCTATAAATCAAATAAGGAAAGGAATATATATATGAGTAAAGTATTAATAGTTGAAGATGAAGAAGCAATTGCAGATATCGAGAAGGATTATCTTGAATTAAGTGGTTTTACAGTAACAACATGTAAGGATGGAACAACAGGTCTTGCAGAAGCACTTGATGGGGATTATGACATATATATTCTTGATGTTATGCTTCCTGGCATAGACGGCTTTGAGATATGCAAGAAGATAAGAGAAGTTAAGAATACACCTATTATCATGGTTTCAGCTAAGAAGGAGGATATCGATAAGATAAGAGGACTTGGCGTTGGTGCTGATGATTATATGACTAAACCATTCAGTCCAAGTGAGCTTGTTGCAAGAGTAAAGGCACATCTGTCAAGATATGAAAGACTTGTAAACAGTGCACAGCCAGAGAATGATGTTATAGAGATACGTGGTATCAAGATTGATAAGACAGCAAGAAGAGTGTTTGTTAATGGTGAGGAAAAGATATTCACAACAAAGGAATTCGACCTTCTTACATTTTTAGCTGAGCATCCTAACCATGTATACACGAAAGAGGAACTCTTCAAGGAAATCTGGGATATGGATTCTATCGGCGATATAGCAACTGTTACAGTCCATATTAAGAAGATAAGAGAAAAGATTGAGCTTGATACAAGCAAGCCTCAGTATATCGAAACTATATGGGGTGTTGGTTACAGATTTAAGCTCTGATTGTTTACAAAAGGGATATAGTTGTGCCTACGCGCACGTGGCACAAGCCTGTTATGCGCAAAACGTGCGCAGAAATGAGGTTTATTATGATTATTGAGAAAGAATATTTTGATGCACGGGAAGTAGAAAGAGCTAATGCGATGAATGATAAGTCATTGGCACCACTAAGAAGAATACGTCTTGCTACAACAGACAGTAATAAATATTATGCAAAAGCAATATTTGTAGCTGACAAAGAAAATTTACTTACTGGAGAACTTTTTTTCCGTATAGATTTACAGGAATCTGACGAGGGAATAGCACATAGTGAGGTTGTTATTAAGGAAACTGCCGATGTGGAAGAATATTTCAAGAATCTTGTCAGGTTTGAAGGCTACAGGGTGATTCCTGAAGAATACAAAGAAGAAGATATGGTTATGAGATATAATGACCTAAGTATTCAGGCCAATAAGCTGTTATTCCTTGAAAGCAGGGATTAAAAATATATTGATGATGCCGGGGTCAAAAGCTCACCGGCTTTGATGATTGAGGAGAAGCATTTGGTGGTAAGGTGTTTCTCCTTTTTGTTTGTATAGGATATCAGGAGGGATAAGCATGACTAATAAACAGGAAGATATATTCAGGATGCCGGATAATAAGATAAAGTTATTTGAACAAGGAGCGCCAGGCTCACAAGGACTTAAGATTACAAGAAAATATTATACAGAGACATTGCCTGATGGAAAGGTAAAGCATATAGTGCAGCACATTACTGACCCGGATATTGTTCCTTATATACCTGAAGCTGCCGGGAATAATACAGAGAAAAAGAAAATACCGGCTGTACTGATTATTCCAGGTGGTGCTTTCAGACGGCTTGTTTACAACTTTGAAGGTGAAGATGTTGCCAAGTGGCTTAATAGTATGGGAATAGCTGCATTTGTTCTGGAATGCAGGCTTCCCTTGGATGGATATGATAATGCAGAGGATGTTCCACTTATAGATGCCATGCGTGCAATGAGAGTTATAAGGGGAAGGGCACAGGAATTTGGTATAGATGAATCAAAGATAGGTGTTATGGGCTTTTCGGCTGGAGGCTTTATGGCAGCACTGTTATCTACAGCATATGAAAGTGATGTATATGCAGATTATAAATATAAAGATGAATATGATGAGTTATCGGCAAGACCTGATTTCGCGGTGTGTTCATATCCGGTTATAAGTATTGATGATTGTATAGAAGCAGGTAAGAGGTATATGTCTGAGGAACAAGTATTGGAAAGAATAAGTGATGGCAAGGCAAAGATATTGCGTAAGTACAATCCGGATAAGCTTGTGAGACCAGATATGCCTCCAGTGTTTATATGTGAAACAGATGATGACAGGACGACATTATCTGAAAACAGCGTTGGTTTTTATATGGCTGCAAGGAAAGCCGGAGTGAGTGCAGAACTTCATATATTCAGGACAGGTGGACATGGTTATGGATGTGGTGATGATGCCGCACAGACTGGTGAGTGGAAAGTACTTTTTGCAAAGTGGCTTAAGAGCCTTGGGATTTGTTAATAAAGACTTTGCGGTCATGAATTAAAAGAAAATGCTTGGAAAGGAATGTGCTGATATAAAATAAGGCACATATGTTTATGTTAGATATAGTATACGAAGATAAAGATAAGATTATATTAAACAAGCCGGCAGGACAGTTATCACAGAGTGGAAAGTCGTTCGAGTTAGATCTTGTAAGTGAGGTGCTTACATACAGAAAAAGAAAGGGCGAAGAGGCTTATGCGGCCATAATAAACAGACTTGACCGACCAGTATCAGGTCTTGTCCTTATGGCTAAGAATAAAAGGGAAGCTGCAAGATTATCATCACTTATGCAAAAAGAGTCGCTTTGTAAACATTACCAGGTGCTTGTATGTGGAAAACCAGAGCAGGATGAGGGCGAGCTTGTGGATAATCTTATAAAAGATGCAAAGAATAACGAATCATTCGTGGTTCCTAAAGAAACGGAGGGTGCCAAAGAAGCAAGACTTAGGTATAAGCTTCTTTCCTATGATGAACAAGCAGATATCTCAAGACTGGATATTCATCTTATAACGGGCAGACATCATCAGATACGGGTTCAGCTTGCTTCAAGAAACATGCCGGTTGCTGGGGATGGGAAATATGGCGGAGAGCGTGCGGTATTAGCTGTAAGACAGGCTAAAGGAGCACATATTAAGCGCGGATGTATTGCATTATGCGCAGTAAGTCTTAAGATTGATGGAAAACTGTATGAGGTAAAGCCGGGATTCTGATAAAAAGGATAAATATTTATATTAAGCCTGAGATGATGTGCTTTAAGTGTATATAATAATCATTCCTGTGGAATACTTCTGTAGAGGTGATTGCTTATGCGCAGAGAGGAAAAACAAGGAAATGAAAGAAGTATATGCGATGAGAGTGATGTGAGAGAATATAAAAGGAAGTTAAAGTACCTTGCAGGTATAGTCATAATAACACTTTCGGTATATGTATGTTTTAAATATCTTCTTGCATATGTGTGGCCATTTGTTCTTGGAATACTTATTGCTCTGCTTCTTGAAAAGCCAGTTAATGGCATATATAAGTGGGTATATGGCAGGATAAGGATGGGCAGCAGAATATCAGGTACTGATGCAAAAATCCACAGAAATGGTAAAATGAATCAGAACTTTGAAAGTAAGAAAATAACGGATGATGATGCAAAGAGAGTTATAAAAAATAGTGTTAATATCCAGTTAAGGGATAAAGGACACAGGATAAAGAGCATAATAGCCACAATAATAATATCCCTGATATCTCTTGTTATAATAATAATGCTTATTGCAGCAGTCATAACAGGTGCTGATGAGGTTAGTAATTTTCTTAAGAACTGGGATTATAATACAATAGGCATAAGGCAGCAGACAGCAAGGATATGTCTTGAAGCAGATGAATTCCTCGGACTTAAAGGTGGATGCTGTCTTGATACGCTTATAATGTGTGGACGTAAGCTGGCAGGTATAATGCCAGAAAAAATATTTTATATATCGGTTCCTGTTATAAAAAATGTGGTAATAGTAGCAGGTGGATTGGTGGTTGGATTCATATCTGTCATATATCTGTCAACTGATATGGATGAGATAAGGACACAGATACGTGACAGTGTTTTTGTGGAAGAAATAGACATGTTGTGGCATGAAGTAAAAAGGCTTATCAATATATATTTTAAAGTGGAATTAAGGATAATGCTTATTAACTCGGCCATAAGCATGATAGCCTTCTTTATAATAAAAAGTCCTTATGCGGTTATGCTTGGGATAATAGTTGGAATAGTTGATGCGCTGCCAGTGTTTGGCACGGGAACAATACTTATTCCATGGACGATATTCAGTCTTATCATGAAAGATTTCTTTTCGGCAGGGGTTGTACTTGTGGCATATGTTATAACTTATTTTGTACGTGAAATCATGGAGTCAAAATGTATGGGAGATAAGCTTGGAATATCACCTTTTGCCATGCTTGTTATTATATTTGTTGGTCTGCTTGTATATGGAATTCCTGGATTTATAACCGGTCCAGTAAGCTATGTCATAATCAAAGCGCTGGTTTTGAGGTTAAGATGTGTCATGCAGCTTTAATAAATTAACTATTGGAAGTAAATGCTAAGAAAACTAAAAGATGATAATGTAAAAGTTGATAATGTAAAAAAGCAAAAGTGAAAGGTAAAAGTGAAAAGCACCTTGAAAATAAGTTGGGCAGATGTTAAACTTATACAGATTATGTAAGCTTATGTGGGTCTGGATATTTTGACCCCGGTATCATATGATAAAGTAACAGGCTTACGGGACATTTAACAGGCAGCGCAGATGTGCGCAGGAATGAGGTATATTTATGGCAGAGGATAAGAAGTTAGTAGAAGCGATTACTTCCATGGATGTAGACTTTGCACAGTGGTACACAGATGTATGCAAGAAGGCAGAGCTTATGTCATATTCAAGTGTTAAGGGATGTATGATATTCAAGCCGGCTGGTTATGCAATCTGGGAGAATATAAAGAATGAGATGGACAGAAGATTCAAGGAAACAGGGGTAGAAAACGTATATCTTCCTATGTTTATTCCAGAAAGTCTTCTTGAGAAGGAAAAAGACCATGTAGAAGGATTTGCACCAGAAGTAGCATGGGTTACTTATGGTGGACTTAATCCACTTCAGGAGAGGATGTGTGTAAGACCAACATCTGAGACACTTTTCTGTGATTTCTACAAGGATGAGATACAGTCATACAGAGACTTACCAAAGGTATATAACCAGTGGTGTTCAGTAGTAAGATGGGAGAAGGAAACAAGACCATTCCTTCGTTCAAGAGAGTTCTTATGGCAGGAAGGCCATACAGCACACGCAACAGCTAAAGAAGCAGAAGCACGTACACAGCAGATGCTTAACCTTTATGCAGACTTCTGTGAAGAGGTACTTGCTATCCCGGTTATCAAGGGCCGTAAGACAGACAAGGAAAAGTTCGCAGGTGCTGAGGCTACGTATACTATTGAAGCACTTATGCATGATGGCAAGGCACTCCAGTCAGGAACAAGCCACAACTTTGGTGATGGTTTTGCAAAAGCATTTGGCATCCAGTATACAGACAAGGATAACAAGCTTAAGTATGTTCACCAGACATCATGGGGAACAACAACAAGACTTATTGGTGCTGTTATCATGACACATGGTGATAACTCAGGACTTGTGCTTCCACCTAAGGTTGCACCAGTACAGGTTGATATAATACCTATTATGCAGAAGAAAGAAGGCGTACTTGACAAGGCATACGAAGTAAGAGATGCTATCAAGGCGGCAGGCCTTAGAGTAAAGGTTGATGATTCTGATAAGAATCCAGGCTGGAAGTTCTCAGAACAGGAGATGAGAGGTATTCCTGTAAGAGTGGAGATGGGACCAAGAGATATCGAAGCTAACCAGGCTATCGTTGTGCGCCGTGATACAAGAGAAAAGATAACAGTATCTATTGATGAGCTTACAGCTAAGCTTCCAGAGATTCTTGATACCATCCAGAAGGATATGCTTGAGAGAGCAAGAGCTCACAGAGATGCACATACATATGTTGCAGCTAATTATGATGAGTTCAAGGAAACAGCAGCCAACAAGCCAGGTTTTATAAAGGCTATGTGGTGTGGTGACCAGGCTTGCGAAGACAAGATCAAGGAAGATACAACATGTACATCAAGATGTATGCCATTTGCACAGGAACATTTAAGTGATGTGTGTGTATGCTGTGGCAGACCAGCAAAGAAGATGGTTTACTGGGGCAAGGCATATTAATATATGATGTAAGGTAAGGGTCAAAAGATCAAAAAGTCATTCAGGATTGCGTGAATTGTAAAGCAATGTAGCAATCCGTATACATCAGATTTAAGATTAAACAAGGCGGGAAATCCATAGAAGAATGTGGGTTTTCCGTTTTTTTTTAATTCCATGAAAGTTTAAAATATTTTGATATAAGTGTCAAAATGCCAGAAAGCCGCATGTGTCTGCACTATAAGAATTGTCATGGTCAGAGGGTCTAAGCCACACTTGCAGTAAGAAGATTTTTTAAAATGAAGGTAAAAAGTGATGGGTATATATTTAAATCCTGGCAATGATGAATACATTAAAGCTGTTTTAAGAAACATACTTGTAAAATCGAAAAAATGATATTGTAATCAAAAATAGCTTTTGTAATATCAACAGGGGTTAAGTTATGCTTGATGACATCCGATACAATAACCATAAAGATATAAATGCAATGAATAAAGCAGACTTTGGTAAATATAAGGTAGAATAACTTAATCTAGACAGGTTCGAATGCGGTTAAGTTTGAATAAGATTAAGAGATATCAAGACTGTTGTTAGAAAGTAAAAGTTATGTTCTGGCAGTCTTAGATAAGATTAAGCAGCTTTATTTATGATAGAAAGAGAGGCGGTTAGTATGCGTATAGATGCTTATAATGCTGTCAGCCAGATATATAAGACAAACGCTTATGCAAAAGATAAGAGCGTGTCTGTTAAGAAGTCTGAGAAGGATAAGTATGAATTATCAGATACAGCAAAGGTATATAACACAGCTAAAGCAGCAGTAAACGAAGCTTCAGATGTAAGACTTGATAAGGTGAATGATATTAAGGCACGTATGGCAGCTGGAACATATAATATAAGTTCAGAGGCAGTAGCTGAGAAGATGCTTAGCAGTGTTTCAACACTTGCATTTTAGTATGTATTGATGCAGTAGAATAAATAAAAGAAATCTTGTGTTGTATATAGATTATGCATTATATGTGTATAATACGATGCATCTGTACAGTACATATAATAATACACATATAAAACAGACGGAGGAGCATATATGGCAAGTTTGATAGATTGTTTGATCGAAGACCTGACTAATGAGAATAATGGATATGAGAAGCTCCTTAATCTGTCGAATGAGAAGACGGCTGCAATAGTAAGCGGTAACGTAGAACAGCTTCAGGAGATATTCATAAGAGAACAGAAACTCATAGAGCAGATAGATGTATATGAGCAGAAGAGACAGGAAGATGTCAGGGATATATGTAATGTACTAAGGCTTCCATATGAGGAGATAAGGGTTGAGCATATAGTTCAGATACTTGAAAAAAAGGCGAAAGAGCATGATGCTCTTGAAAGCATATATCTAAAGCTTAAGAGAACACTGAGCCAGTTAACGGCTGTTAATGATAACAATAAGATCTTGTTAAAAGAGTCAATGGATATGATTCAGTTTGAACTTGATCTTGCCAAGAATTCAGTACTTAAGCCACAGACTGGCAATTATGGAAAATCTGCTTATGAAGAGCAGGAGATAACAGGCGCTACAGGGTTTGATGCCAAGCAGTAGATATATGAGTATAATCTATGGAAATGGATTGAAATAGATTATCACTTAACAGATAATAGTTTATAACAGGTTATTTTGACAGTGTGTCGATAATATTAAGATACATTTATGAATAGCTGATAATAAAACAATATAATAATAACAGATAATATAAGAATCACATTTTCAAAGGAATGAATTGGGATCTTGAACTTCTTTAGTAATTAAGAAGCGGTGCAGCTAAGGTCAGTCTTTGGAAGTGTGATTTTTAAATGGAGGAATTATGGCAAACGGAATGGCATCGTTGATGGTTGGTTCTTCAGGACTAAGGTCATCACAGACAGCACTTAACACAACAGCACATAACCTTTCCAATGTGAATACACAAGGGTATACAAGGCAGCAGATAACATTTACAGATACAACATATGCTAACGTGTACAGCAGCAGTATCATACAGGGAAAGTATGGATTAGGTGTAGATATAGGAGCGATAAGCCGTGTAAGAAATGATTTCATAGACCGTTCATACAGAACAGAGAATTCAAGACTGGGTTTCTATGAAAGTCAGGCAAACGCAGTATATGAAGTGGAAGACTGGTTTGGAGAGATGCAGGGAGTTACATATCAGGAGCACCTTACTAATCTTTACAATGCAGTTAATGAACTTACAAAGAATCCAACAAGTACGATAGCAAGATCGTCACTCATACAGAATGCAACAGCGTTTATTGATCGTTCACAGGCTATATACAGCGGACTTAAGGATTATCAGATAACACTGAATACAGAAGTCAGCAATATGGTTGATAAGATTAACGAACTTGGACAGAAGATATATGATCTTAACAAAGGAATATCAACAGTAGAGTCACAGGGACAGGAACGTGCGAATGATTTAAGAGATACAAGAGATCTTGCGCTTGATGAACTTAGCAAATACATTGATATCAATTATTATGAAACTGAGGATGGACAGGTTATCATATCAGCAGAGAGTGTTCCTTTCGTATCAAAGACAGAAGTTGCCAAGATGGATATGAGACAGGAAGGGCAGTATGGACTTCTTATTCCTACATGGCCAGGATATGAGAAAGATGTATTCAGCTTTGAAAAAGCATCTAACAATATGAACGATAACGATAAGGGACAGCTTAAGGGACTTCTTATTGCAAGAGGAACTATAGATGTGAATTATCAGGATGTACCTGTTATGCCTGACAGAACGGATTATGACCTTACTACAGCTGAGGGTATGGCACAGTATAACAGTGCCATGGATGAGTATAAGCAGAAGCAGGATTATTATAACAAGTATATAGAGCCATCAGCTATTCTTAGTGCGATTGCCGGATTTGACAAGCTTTTTAACGGAATAGTAACAGCCATGAATGATGTGTTATGTCCTGAAAAAACTGTCGAGACTACTACTGAGATGACAGATGATGATGGCAATGTCCTTCAGGCTGATGAGTATGTGTATAAAGCATCACAGAATGAACAACTGTATGACAGATATGGTAATGTTGTCAAAGGAAAAGATAATGGTGATGGAACATACAGCTATGCTTCAGGTGAAAAGCTGTATACAGATGAAGAACACACACAGGCAGAGAATATTGATAGTATGACATACCGTATACTTGATAAGGACAAAGCTGGATTCGGTATGGATGTAGATGAATCTATGGGAGTTGAGCTCTTTAAGAGAAAAGGTACTGAAAGATACATAAAGATTACCGGCGCAGATGGGACTACAACTTATGTAAGAAATAATCTTAATGCAACAGGATACGAGACGGATTATACACTTGGCAACCTTGTTGTTAATCCAGAAGCATCTCAGAATGTAGGAAAGATTCCACTTTCAACTATCCATGGAAAGGAAGACTTCAGCAAGGCAAACGAACTTATAGATACATTCAGCAACAAGTTTGCATCACTTAATCCTGAGAGCTATGCAAAGGCTGATTTTAATACATATTACAATGATTATATCGGCGAGTTTGCTACTATGGGAAGTGTACTTACCAAGTTCGTCAACAACCAGACAACCATGGTAAATGGTTATGATAACCAGAGATTACAGACATCTGGCGTATCTTCAGATGAGGAGCTTCAGAAGATGATTAAGTATCAGCATGCTTATAATGCAGCATCAAGATATATCAATGTTGTAAGTGAGATGATAGAACATCTTGTTACATCACTTGGAAATGCATAATAGTTATTATACTTATGTATACATGTGTATACATAAGTATACAGGTCTTACTGGCAAGTGCATGAGGATAAATATGGCTTTACATAGTATCTATCAGTATTATGTAAAAATTCCGGCACATAGCAGGTTAAAAACAGACAAATATAGTAAATGAAATTTCATACGTAGAAACCAATAATTAAAACAGAAAGAATGGAGAGAAAACTATGGCATCTACATTTTTTGGTTTATCAATAGCATATAAAGGATTACAGGCAGCGCAGACATCCATAACAACATCAGCGCATAACCTGTCTAATATCAATACAGATGGTTATACCAAGCAGACAACAGTTCTGCAGGCAGCTGATTCGCTCAGAACATTTTCAACATATGGAACGATAGGTTCAGGTGTTAATGTAGTTGAGATTAAGCAGACAAGAGACAGCTACTATGACCAGAAGTACAGAAACAACATGTCTAACTATGGACAGTATGAATCCAAGAATAATTATATGACACAGATAGAAGATTATCTGAATGAGTTTATACTAAACGGATTCTCTAAGGAATATAGCAACTTTTATTCAGCAGTTAACCAGCTTACTATAACTCCATCAGATGAGTCAGCTAAGAACCAGCTTATCAATAATGCAAAAAGTATGTCTGATTATTTCAATACATTATCTACTAACTTAAGAAATGTACAGACAGATGCAAACAATGAGATTAAGGATACAGTAGACCACATCAACACCATTGCGCAGAATATAACAGCTCTCAATAAGCAGATTAACCAGATAGAAGCATGCTATGGTGATGCGAATGACTTAAGAGACCAGAGAAATGCACTTGTTGATGATCTGTCCAAGTATGTTAATATAACAACAAGTGAAACACCAATAGCTAACGGACTTACATCATTCCAGATAACAGTTAACGGTCAGTCACTTGTTCATAATTATGATTATAAGTCACTTAAAGTTGTTGCAAGGGAAACACCTAGAAATGAAAGTGATGCGCAGGGGTTATACGATGTGCAGTGGAATGATGGAACAGAATTTAATATATATAGTTCTTCACTTGGTGGACAGCTTAAGGCTCTTGTTGATATAAGAGATGGTTGTAACGGAGAGATAGAGTCACTTTCAACCAATGAGGATGGTTCATACAAGTATGATAATGATGGCAACATAGTTACAGAGACTAATCCACAGGCAGATAATAACATCAACTATAAAGGAATTCCTTACTATCAGGCACAGCTTAACCAGTTCATACAGACATTTTCACAGGCAGTTAATGATATATTCAAGAGTGGATATGTATCAGATGCTGATACAGACACAGCAGAGAATAAGGGAATACCACTTTTTGTTGTAGGTGGTACATCAGGAAAGCTGACAGCATCAACAGTGACAGTAAACAGTGAACTTCTTGAAAATGCTAACAAGCTTGCGACAAAGACAAGTGTAAGTGATGGTGAGGGCAATGCAAGCATTATGGAACAGTTGAATGCACTGCAGAAAGAAAGACTGTTTGATGGTGGTACAGGAGCCTACTTCCTTGAGACTATAGTCAGTGATATGTCTATAGATGCAAGCAAGGCCAAGACGTTCCAGTCAAACTATAACAATATGAAGACAACTATCCAGAACCAGAGACTTTCTGTTATGGGTGTAGATACAGATGAAGAAGCCATGGATATAATGAAGTTCCAGCAGGCTTACAACCTTAATTCCAAGATGATGTCGGTTATGAACCAGATATATGATAAGCTGATAAATCAGACGGGACTATAAAAATATGAAATATGCTATA
>DJDY01000172.1:0-8727 GCA_002435585.1 Lachnospira sp. UBA5912 | reverse complement strand
AGGATTTGCGCATAAGCGCAAACTTAAGATGCGCAAAAAGCGTGCGCGGGAAGAAGAAAAATATGAAATATATAGACGTGAGGTGGAATATATGAGAGTTACTAATCAGATGATGATAAATAGTTCCATAGCCAATATTCAGGCTAATAAGAACCAGATTAATACAATGGATACACAGTTATCTACACAGAAGAAGATTAATAAGCCTTCTGATGACCCAATCATAGCTATACGAGCACTCAGACTTAGAAGCAGTCTTGATCAGGTAACACAGTATGTTGATAAGAATATACCAGATGCCTCATCATGGCTTTCGGTTACACAGGATGCACTCGCACAGGGCTATGATATAGTGTACCAGTTATATTCATATTGCAATCAGGGTGCTACTGACTCATATTCATCATCAGAGCGTAACACTATCATAGAAACACTTGATAAGTTAAGAGATTCTTATTATGTGCAGGGTGATGTAGACTATGCAGGCAGATATGTATTTACTGGTTATGCTACAGATAAGCCTCTTACATATCAGTCAGATGCGGCCGCAGCGGATGTTGATTATACGATTTCACAGAAGTTTGACAGAGAGGATATCAGTGAAAAGAAAGTATACACTAATGCTTATTCCAATGAAGATATCATTAATCTTAATGTCAAGAAGGATGCGGATGGTAAGATAGTTACACCAAATGTGGCAACAGTCCATAGAATACAGCTTGCTTATTCAGAAATAGATGCTGATGGAACATTTAAGATAACAGATGCAAGTGGCAATGTGGCAACTGTTACAAAGAATGCAGATGGAACAGCCAATGTACAGGGAATTGTTGATGCAAATGGACAGACAGTTGCTTCCCTGGATGATGGAAGCGGCAATCCAGTGAATATAACATTTACAACTGATTCTAACTACATTCCTGGTGATGATGAGATAGCTATAAACACACAGCTTGGTGAAGTGCTTCTTGGAGAAAATGTATACAATAATACATATACTAATAATTCATTTGCAGTTCAGTATGAAAAGTCAAACTTCAAGAAGGGTGACGTAAACCCAACCATGTACTTTGACTGTGTGGATAATGTAACAGGCGTTGAGTATGCTAAGAAGAGTGAGGATATAGAATATAATGTTAACTTCACACAGAAGTTAAAGGTTAATACTCAGGCAGATGAGAGCTTTAACATATATCTTGGCAGAAATGTAGATGACATTATGGCGGCTGTGCAGAATACAATAGATGTTGAAAACCAGATTAAAAAGGTTGAAAGCATGAAAAATGAGGAAAAATATTCAGGTGAAGAGGATCAGAAGAAACTTGATGATATACTTGAAGGACTCAATAAACAGAATGATCTTGCTAAGTCACAGATGACAAAGGCTTTCGAGAAGGGTATAGGTCAGATGCAGGGTTATCAGGAGCAGATGTCTAACGCCAAAGCAGATGTAGGTAATAGAATCCAGAGACTTGATCTTACAAAGACAAGACTTACAGAGCAGAAGACTAACTTTACAAGCCTTAAGTCACAGAATGAGGATATTGATCTTGAGGAAGTCGTTGTCAACTATACAGCAGCACAGCTTGTATACAATGCAGCACTTTCAGCAGCAAGTAAGGTTGTACAGCAGACATTGTTGGATTTTATAGGATAGAATGAAAAAACAAGTGAGGTAAATACCTCTCCTCGCGTGGGAGCTCGGATTTTTTACTTCGTAAAAAACAAGGAGGTATGTATGCAGGTTAGTACTAGGTGGTTTGGGACTGTAGATATTGACGATAATAAGATTATAGATTTTGACCTTGGGTTGATAGGGTTTGAGGATTGCAAGAGATTCACACTTATATATGATGTTGACAAGGGGGAAGAGACAGCTATTATGTGGCTTCAGTCACTTGATGAGCCAGGGCTTGCGCTTCCAGTCATGAAACCAGAGTATATTATAGATGGCTATGACCCAATAGTTGAGGATGAGATTCTTAATACACTGGGCAGTGATATACGGACAGCTAATCTTGCTGTATTCTGTACACTTACAGTTCCAGAGGATCTTACTAAGATGACTATTAACCTTAAGGCACCTGTTATAGTTAATGTTGATACTATGAAAGGTGTTCAGCTTATAGCTGATAATGAAGATTATGCAGTGAGATATCCAATCTATGATATTCTTCAGGAAAGGAAGGGTGAATAGTATGCTGGCATTATCAAGAAAGAAAGATGAAGCAATCATCATCAATGACGATATCGAGATAACAGTTATCGAGATAAAAGGCGATCAGGTAAAACTTGGCATCACAGCACCTAAATCCGTTCCTATATACCGTAAGGAAGTATATGTGCAGATAAAAGATGCCAACAAAGAGGCTGTATCACAGAAGATAGATGTTGCGGCACTTAATAAGTTGTTTAAGAAGTAACATGGTCTTTCATCCACCTGCGTGCTAGCTCATGTGGATTTGGAACTTTTGATACTGGTATCTTAAAATAATATAAAACAGACTGTTTCAACGTATATACGAAATTTCATCAGGTAGTTAGCTGAGTAAGAAATGTATTGCTGAAATGGTCTGTTTCTGTTTTAAATTATGGAGTTTGTTTTTGGTTTAATTATTTATTCCTTATATCTTATAAAATTTTGATTACATATTGCAAAACTATTTAATGTATTATATTATATACTTATGGTATACTAAAAGCGTTAATGTTGGATAATGTTGTTATATAGCTACAGTTAGTATTTCAATATTCATAGCACCAAGAAACAATTAGAACGTAGCTTATGATGTTATTAAGCATTAATAAATTAAGAAATCATTTTATAGATAATTACTGATAACTAAGATATTGTCATATATAATTATCTGTAGTCTAGCTGAATTCAGATTTGAATAAAATATCCCAATTTATAATTAAATAAAATGTAGTTATGAATCCCAAATATTAAAATGTAAAAGTGGTAATTAACAGATTTTTATCTGTTTACACAGGAGGAATGTAAATGAAATATAAGAGGATAAAGACTAATCTGGCAAAAACACTTACAGATATAGATGCAAAAAAGCAATGCGAGATGATTATGCAAAATGTATTCTTGCTGATCCACAGATATTAGCAAACATAGTAAAAGTAATGGTTCCTGAATTTGTGGACTATAGCATAGAAGATATAATTCCATGTATAGGTGAAACTGTGGTTACACTATTGGTGCCAGAAATGTTGTGCATAAGAATAGAAAACGAAGGAACAGAAGATTCTGATATAGATGATGGAAAAATTGTTTACGATATTCGATTTCCATTGTATTATAAAAATAGAACAATAAAGATGCTTGTGAATATAGAAGCACAAAAAAGTACTTCAACAGCAAAACTTGGATATCATATAGAATCAAGAATAATATATTATATGGCAAGGCTTGTTTCATCACAAAAGAATATAGAATTTATACATTCAGATTTTGATTCGCTAAAAGATGTATATAGTATATGGGTTTGCATGGATACAGAAGATACAGAGGACTCAATAATAAAGCTGGCATTAGAACCAAGGATTATATATGGAAAAAGCAACTGGTTGCCACAGCGGCATATAATGAATGGTGCTATAATACGTATAAGAAGTGGAAAGAACAAAGAGGAATCAAAAAATAAATTAATAGCGATGCTGGAAGTGTTATTTTCCACTGAAGACAAGGTGAACAAAATGCAACAGCTTGAAGAATATGGACTTAAAATGACAACAGAATTGGAAGGATGTGTAGGTGATATGTGTAATATAAGTGATTTGTTAGTAGAAGAAAGTGAAGAACGTGGAAAGAAGGAGGGACAGGAACAGACAACTATTAATAATATCAGAATATTGATGAAAAAACTTAACAAAACTTCTGATGAAATAATGGATATTCTTGATATAGATGAAAATGACAGAGAGAAATATCATATGATACTTAGAGAATGATAGCAGATATTTGAAGCACAGGTGTTATATTTTGAGGGATACTGCCGATATAAACTCTAGAAACTTTGGAACCAATATGATAGAAAAGGACTTCTTTTAAGGTTGAAAGTTTAATAATTATACGAAAACATTGTTTTATATACGCACACGGAGGTGAAAGATAATGGGAATTGAAAAGATAAGCGGCCAGGCAGGATATCAGAGCCAGGCAGTACAGGCTGCATCACAGACTACTAAGGTCAATGTACAGCCATCATCAGAAACTAATAATTCACAGGATTCAGTAAGCAGCGCAGCACATACAGCAGCTGTTATGCAGATAAGCTCTTCACAGAAGGCTAATACAGACAGTAACAGCAGCAATAATGGCGGCAGTGGTGCAGAGTCAACCCTTAAGCAGCAGGAAGAACAGAAAGAAGCATCTATTCAGAAGCTTAAGGACATCCAGAAGGTTATTAATCATAATACAATAGCAGAGTTCGGATACAATGAGCCAACTAACCGTATTACGATTAAGATTAAGGATAAAGATACTGACGAAGTTATCAAGGAGATACCTTCAGAGAAGGCACTTGAGATGCTTGCCAAGGCGTGGGAACTCGCTGGTATTATGGTGGATGAGAAGAGATAGTGAATAATATATTCACTGACAGAATGGAGGAATAATATGCCAGTTAGATTATCAGGTATGGTATCAGGTATGGATACAGAAACACTTGTATCTGCACTTGTTTCAGGATATAAGTTAAAGAAAGACAATCTTGTTAAGGCACAGACAAAGCTTTCATGGAAACAGGAAAAATGGAAGACTATGAATACAAGTATATATAGCTTCTATAGTGGAAAACTTTCAGCAGCCAGAATGTCAAGTGCATATAGCTTAAAGAAATCAACAGTTTCTAACTCAAGTGTTGCTACAGTTACAGCAAGTTCAAGCGCTGTTGCTGGAACACAGAAGCTTAGGGTTACACAGCTTGCAACATCTGGTTATCTTACAGGAGGCACTGTTGAGAATCATAGTGACAGTTCGTCTAAGATTACAGGTTCATCTAAGCTGTCAGATGTTACAGGAATGACATCTGATCAGGGAAGTGTATCAGTTAATGTTGATGGCAAAACAACAAGCATACAGTTAACAGATGATCTTACTGTTAATCAGTTTGTAGCAAAGCTTAAGGATGCAGGATTGCAGGCAAGCTTTGATGAGAATAATCAGAGATTCTTTATAAGTTCAAAGACATCTGGTGCAAAGGGTGATTTCACACTTGTGGCAGATAATGCGAACGGAATGACTTCACTTCAGAAGCTTGGTCTGTATACTAAGGATGACAAGTCATTGGCTGAATATAAAACATGGAGTGATTATTGGAGTAAGTACAGCAGTGCATCTGATGATGATAAGGGTAATACAGCATTAGGCAAGATGATAACGAGTGCTTATGAAAGTCAGAAGACAAGCTTTGATGCAGTTGCGAATGAAAAGCTTGCATTATACAATCAGTCCTCTTCAATAATGACATCGTTTGAAACTAAGTATAAGTTGCCGGAGAATGATGCAGCAGCTACTTATCCTGATATAACAGATCCAGTTAAAAGAGCGGAGAGAACGTTAAAAGATCAGGAAGATTCATTAAAAGCAACATTTACGGAGAACAAGAATTATTTAAATGATAATGGTGAATTTGATGTAAGCAAGCTTAATGAAGACGAAAAAAAGTTATATGATGATTTGACCTCAGCTGTTAAAACAACAACAGAAGATATCCAAAATTATACAGATGCTAAGAAGACTAAGGAAGAAAATGCCAAGTATGTCCATGTATCAGCAGACGATGGAACAGTAACAGCAGTAAAGAGCACTGAAACAGGTGAAAGTGTAGATTCGATTAATTCTATTGTTAACGATAGGAACACAGAACTTAAAGCTAATATAACCAAACAGTACGAATCAAAAGCAGAAAGTATGGCTACAATGTATGCCAATATGACTAGTAAAGATAAGTCAAACGATTATGCTGAATCTTCTGAAGCACACAGAATCACAGGACAGGATTCTGAGATATATCTTAATGGCGCAAAGTTTACAAGTAATACCAATAACTACTCTATCAATGGTCTTACTATTCTTGCAACAGCCAAGACGGAAGGTGACAGTGAGGTTACCATCACAACAGACACAGATGTAGATGCCATATACAAGTCTATCAAGGATATGTTTACGGAGTATAACAAGCTTATCAAGTCAATGGATGAGGCTTATAATGCCGATAGTTCAAAGGGATATGAGCCTTTAACAGATGATGAGAAGGAGGCTATGTCTGATAAGGAAGTAGAAAAGTGGGAAACTAAGATTAAAGATTCACTTCTTAGAAAAGATAGTACTCTTGATGGTATAATTAATACTATGAAGAATGATATGGCTGCATCTTATGAGATTAATGGAAAGCAGTACTCACTTGCAAGCTTTGGTATATCTACTTTAGGATATTTCGCATCAGGAGAGAATGAAAAAGGTGTTTACCATATAGATGGTGATAAGGATGATACAACAACATCAGGTAATGATGATAAGTTAAGAGCTGCTATAGCTGGTGATCCAGAGGCAGTTGTAACTTTCTTCTCTAAACTGGCCACTAAACTGTATACAGATCTTGGCAACAAGATGGCTTCATCATCAGTAAGCAGCGCATATACTGTATACAATGATAAGCAGATGAATACACAGTATTCAGAATATAATACGAAGATAAGTGATGCAGAATCAAAGGTTACTACATGGGAAGATTATTATTACAGCAAGTTCTCAGCTATGGAGTCAGCACTTGCTAAGCTTAATTCACAGTCATCTTCTATGTCAGGTCTTTTTGGCTAAAATATTTTTATAATTATATAGTGCAATTTTTAAAAATATATAGTACAATATGATAAGTGTTTAAAGTACGTATAATATTACAGAGATGCATAAGCATCGGGAGAGAGGATTAGTTTATGTTATATAATCAGAATATCGCACAGCAGTATAATCGTAATAAGGTATTAACAGCTTCACCAGCTGAGCTTACACTTCTGTTATACGAAGGAGCTATCAAGTTCTGTAATATCGCCTCAGTGGCAATAGAAAAGAATGACTATCAGAAGGCGCATACTAATATTGTCAAGGCAGAGATGATTATAGAGGAGTTTCAGGCAACACTTAATCATAAGTATCCAGTAGCAGAAGATTTTGATAAACTATATAAGTACATATATGGACTGCTTGTAGATGCTAATATAGCTAAGGATAAGGAACTTTTAGAGAAAGCTACTGATGAACTAAGAGGAATGCGTGATACATGGAAAGAAGTCATGGCTCGCGCAGGTGCCCAGAAATAATATGGCAGGTAAGCATATGGAGACAGAGAATTATCTTCAGATAATGATTGATAGTATGCTTAAGAAGAAAGGCATACTTAAGCAGATAATAGCCTTTAATGAAGAACAGGAAGAGTTATTAAAGGAAGAAGACTTCAATGGTGATGCATTTCAGAAGAATATGGAGAACAAGTCAGACTGTATAGATGAACTTAACACATTAGATGATGGATTCCAGATGATATATGATAGAATCAAGGCTGATGTTAATGAGTACAAGTTAAGATATAAGGAAGATATAAAGGTTCTCCAGCAGCTTATTAAAGAAGTTACTGAATTAGGAGTGACTATTCAGGCACAGGAGTCCAGAAACCGTGTAAAGGCTGATATGAAGTTCAGGCAGCTAAGGCAGGAGGCAAAGACTGCGAAGAGAAGCGTAAGTATGGCAAACAAGTATTACAAGAATATGAGCAGGATTAGTTCCGAACCACAGTTTATGGATCAGAAAAAATAATTATCAAATTAGTTTATATCCGGACTAAAGTTATATAACGAATGTCCGATATAATAAATAGCAGGATTGATATCCTGAAACAATTATTAAGAGTGGCATGGAAGCCACCAGAATTTCAAGGAGGAAACTATTATGGTAGTACAACACAATCTTTCAGCAATGAACACTAACAGACAGATGGGCGTAGTTTCTAGCTCATTACAGAAGTCTACAGAGAAGTTATCATCAGGTTACAAGATTAACAGAGCTGGTGATGATGCAGCTGGTCTTTCAATCTCAGAAAAGATGAGAAGCCAGATTAGAGGTCTTAACAAGGCTTCATCTAACGCACAGGATGGTATTTCACTTATCCAGGTAGCTGAAGGTGCTCTTAACGAAACACATTCAATCTTACAGAGAATGAATGAACTTGCAACACAGGCTGCTAACGATACTAACACATCAGTTGATAGAACAGCTATCAAGAACGAGATGGATCAGTTAACATCTGAAATCAACAGAATCCAGTCTACAACACAGTTCAACACAATGAACCTTCTTGATGGATCATTCTCATCAAAGAACCTTCAGGTTGGTGCATTATCTGGTCAGACAATCAAGATTTCTGTTACTAAGATGAGCGCATCTAACATTGGCGTAAGCGGACTTAGCGTAAGCAATAATGCTGATGCTGGTAAGGCTATGAGCAAGATTCAGTTAGCTATCCAGTCAGTATCAGCTCAGAGATCTAAGCTCGGTGCTATTCAGAACAGACTTGAGCACACAATCAACAACCTTGATACAACAAGTGAGAATACACAGTCAGCTGAATCTCGTATCCGTGATACAGATATGGCTTCAGAGATGGTTGAGTACAGCAAGAACAACATCCTTCAGCAGGCTGGACAGTCTATGCTTGC
>DJDY01000069.1:3895-4111 GCA_002435585.1 Lachnospira sp. UBA5912 | reverse complement strand
CCCTGCTGAGATTATAAAGCAGATGATTAAGCTTCATCAGTATGCGATTATGTGTGCACCGACTAACAGCCAGTTTGCTGCTGTTGAGGCTTTAAGGAACTGCGATACAGAGGTTGAGAAGATGGTTACAGCCTACGACCAGAGAAGAAGGTTTCTTCTTCACGAGCTTAAGGGGATGGGAATAGACTGCTTTGAGCCATTTGGGGCATTCTATAT
>DJDY01000069.1:3677-3843 GCA_002435585.1 Lachnospira sp. UBA5912 | reverse complement strand
GGGCATTCTATATATTCCCATCTATCAAAAAGTTCGGTATGACATCAGATGAATTTGCTAACAGGCTTCTTGAAGACCAGAAGCTTGCTGTTGTTCCGGGAACAGCATTTGGTAAGAGTGGTGAGGGCTTTGTAAGAATATCTTATGCTTATTCAATCGAGAACCT
>DJDY01000069.1:290-3640 GCA_002435585.1 Lachnospira sp. UBA5912 | reverse complement strand
GAGAACCTTAAAGAGGGAATTAAGAGAATAAAGAACTTTATAGAAAAGTTATAAGTACATATTAACTACAACGGGAGGAAGAGTTATGGCAGGAATGAACGCAGATTTTATCAATCCATTTTTAATGTCAGCGACTAAGATAATGCAGGACATATGTCAGACAGAGATGAAGATAGGAAAGCCTTATGTTAAGACAACAGAATTCGAGAATGAGTCTGTTGCAGTTATGATAGGTATAACAGGTGAGTTAAAGGGTCAGGTTATTATGGCATTTGAGTTCAATAAGGCATTGGACGTGGCATCTAAGATGATGATGGGTATGCCAGTAACTGCGCTTGATGATATGGCTATAAGTGCAATAAGTGAGCTTGGCAATATGATTATGGGTAATGCGGCAACAATATTCTCAACTAAGGGATATGTTATTGATATTACACCACCAAGCGTATGTCACGGAGATATGACTATTACACAGTCATATACACAGAATATATGCGTTCCAATCCATTCAGGCGGTGATGTGGCATTAGAACTTGATATAGCTGTAATAGCAGAACAGTAAAGAATTATAAGGAAAGAAGATTATGTTAAATATAGTATTACACGAGCCAGAGATGCCTGCCAACACTGGCAATATAGGAAGAACCTGTGTAGCGGCAGGTGCAAGATTACATTTAATTGAGCCGCTTGGTTTCAGCCTTAATGAGAAAATGCTTAAAAGAGCGGGACTTGATTACTGGGATAAGCTTGATGTGACAGTATATAATGACTATGAAGATTTTCTTAGCCGTAATCCGGGTGCTAAGATATATATGGCAACTACTAAGGCACATCATACATATGCTGATGTGCAGTATGAAGATGAATGCTATATAATGTTCGGAAAGGAAAGTGCGGGAATACCAGAGGAGATACTTGTAGATAACGAGGATACTTGTATAAGAATTCCGATGATTGGAGATATACGTTCCCTTAATCTTTCTAATTCAGTAGCAATAGTGGCGTACGAGGCATTAAGACAGCACGGATTTGAGAATATGAGTTTGTCAGGAGAATTGCATAAGCTTCATTGGAAGTAATTAATTATAATGGGATGAGGGTACATTTTATGTATCCTTATCCTTTGTAATATACAGAATTATTAGATTAGTAAGGTGTATTGGATACAGGAGTTGCGAAACGTATGAGAAACAACAGCAATATCTTTAATTTTTATGCGAAAGAATATATAAGAGAGAAGTTAGAAAGCTCTCTGGATGAATTCATAGACAAACAGCTTATAATGGTGATAGCACCATCAGGGTATGGCAAATCTACACTTGTAAGGCATTATTTTAATGACAGACCTCGTTATAATAAAATGTGGTTTCCTATGCAGAGTAAAGAAAAAGATGACAATTGGGTATGGAAAAGATTGTGCCAGAAGTTAGGGGAATATAGTGAAGAGTTAAAGGGAAAGCTGTCGCATACACAGCTTCCACAGTCTAAGCAGGAATTATCTTATATAGTTAAAATATTAAGACAATATGTCAATGATACAGTATATCTTATAGTAGACGATTACCAGGAATGTGCAAGTGTTACATTAGACAACCTTATAATGGAAGTTGTAGATAATATAGATAATATTCATATAGTGCTTATATCAAGAATACTTCCATACAATATACCTTATGAAGCAATGTTTCTTAAAGGACAAAGCGTACTTATTACGCAGCAGAATTTGAAACTTACCAAAGACGAAGAAAAAGCAATATTTAAAGAGAATGGAATAAATCTAACAGATGAAGAAGCGGATTTGTTATATGAGCATACAGATGGCTGGATTAGTGCGGTATATCTGTCTTTATACGAATATAAGAAGCTTGGCAGAATGGGAGGATTTATGCCAGTTAACCATCTGTTAAAGACAACGATATTTGATAAGCTGTCAGTAACTATGCAGGAGTTCTTTATGAAAATGTCACTGTTTGACTGGTTTGATATTGAGGGTGCAGAGTATGTTACACAGCTTAATGTTACAGAGAATGACCTGCTTGAAAGTATAGAGCAATTCGGATTTCTTGATTATGATATGACAACACATTCATTTGCTATGCACACATTATTAAGAAATGTGTCTGGTATGGAATTGAATAAATCGGACATAGAAATTCCTATGCTTTATAACAGGGCGGCAGAAGTATCTGAAAAGCGGAAGTCTTATATAAAGGCAGTATCTTATTATACTAAGGCAAAGAACTGGGACAGAATTGCAGCTTTATATGCAGGAAAGAATGGAAGACGTCTTATTGAGAGAGCACCGGGAATATTCCAGAGTGTAAGAGAGAATATTGAAGAAGTTATGTGGGAGAAATACCCTACGGTAATGCTTAATTATCTTTATTATATGTCAACTAAGGAAAATGTACATAATATAATGCCATTATATGAAGAGATAATTAATGACATTAATAGTCATCCGATATGGAAAGATAATAAGTTCCTTATGGGCGAGATGATGATTATATTATCAATTCTTCAATTTAATAATCTTGAGAAGATGAACCAGTCATTAAGAAAAGCCAGAGAATATTTCGGTGGGAGAACATCGGTTATATTCGGTAATTCACTTCTTACTTATGGAACAACCTGTATGACGACATTATATTACAATAAATCAGGCGGGCTTAAGGAGATAATAGAGCAGGAAAAAGAATATGCCAAAGCGTATATGATAATAACACATGGAAGTAAAGAAGGCTGGGACGAATTCTTTGATGCGGAATATGCAATGATTACAGGTGATATTGATACAGCTTACAGGCTTGCAAAGCAGGTACTGTTACAGAACATATTAAGAAACCAGACCTGTATAATTATAAGTTGTTACTATATGATATTAAAATGTCTTATATATTATGGCAGGAAAGAAGAATTCTATGAGAGTATGGAAAAGCTTAATGAGCTGATAAAGGATACAACATATCCGCTTCTTATTATAGATGCTGAACTTGTGCAGGGGTATGTATATGCGTGCATTGGACAGCACGAAAAAATGCCAGACTGGTTACAGAATTTCAGGCTTGAGAATTGCAGTAAGCAGATAAGAAACATACGAAGCGGCTGTATGACCTATGGGAAGCTTATGTGTTATAAGAAAGACTGGGCAATGCTTGATATGATAGGACAGCAGATGATGGTTCCATACGAGAATACATCACATATATATCCATTTATAACAGGCTGCATATACAGGGCAATAGCACAGTATAATATTGGCAGCACAACAGAAGCTGAAATGTACATTAAGCAGGCAGTTGACCTTTCTTATGAAGATAATACGATAATGCCATTTATTGAGAATGGTG
>DJDY01000069.1:0-243 GCA_002435585.1 Lachnospira sp. UBA5912 | reverse complement strand
TAGACGAATTTCTTAAGTCATTAAAGCCATATATTGATAAGTATAAAGCTGGCATAGAGAGCTTTAATACAGTTAAAGCTGACAACCCATATAAGCTTACCAAAAGAGAAAAGGAGCTTATGGAATATGTCAAGGCTGGTTATAAGAATTCAGAGATTAGTGAGAAAATGCACATTGCATTAGTGACGGTTGAGAAAAATCTTACAAACGTATATAGAAAGCTTGGCGTTAATAACAGGACAT
>DJDY01000078.1 GCA_002435585.1 Lachnospira sp. UBA5912 | reverse complement strand
CAAGAACCTTGCTCTTAATCACTCCATTATCAATGTATACAACCTCATATGCGTCACCAAACTTATTTACTCTGTCAAGGATCTGATAATCTACAGTATCATACTGTCCAAGCCTATAAATATCATTGAATGTATTAACTGTATTGTTGTCCATAGAAGACAATGCAACCTTTTTACCTAACAGGAAAGTATCATGGAAACGCAGAACCGTCTTAGCATAATTCAATATGGTCTTACGTGTCTTTAATACTTTACCTTTATAATAGCAATCTTCTCTGCCTAATACTTTGTGTCGTCCGGCAAGATAATCCATATTTGCAACAACACCTGCAATTCTAGCCACATGATTCTTCTGATTAACTTCTTCCATGAACCAAGTAGCAGAACCATCATATTGTTTATTTATATACTCTTGTATTGTCATAATTCTTCCTTTCTATTTACTGTTGTAATAGGGAAAATAAGCAATAAAAAAGGCTAGGTATATAAATCTACACCTAACGTCTTTAAGTCCTAAATTCCCTATTATATTCCTTATTATTACCGTTAAAATGGATACCAGAATCCACTCCTCATGCCCTGAATACAGAGCCAAAATGCTGACACTAAATCGTCATGGCAGCCGACAACGGCATTAAATGAACCATTCTCTTCTGCAACAAATGTCTTCATCTCTTCCAACAGATTATTGCTCATAATACGCACCATGCCCTTATCGAACCATTCACGAGCATCATTCACGGCAATGCTTTTTGACTTGGAATTTGTATCGAATCCGACTTTCCATATAGCACGATTATATTCATCATAAGTCTTGTACTTAACCATGTTCATATACTTATGCTCATATCTTAATCGCTCAATGACAGAATGACCGCCTGATGCTTTCTCAACACAGAGCAAAGCTTTATTATAGAAGCGTCCGACTCCATTACATATATCTGCATAGAGATATGGCTGTACCTTATTATTATGGAACTCTGCAACTTGCTGACCATCTCTATCCATTACAAACATAGTAGAATAATCGTGTTTACCGCCAAGACCTTCAGATACGTCCACACCGATATAATATTTCATTCCTGCTTTTGGAATTGCATATATATCAAGTGAACCATTCTGTACATAAGGTCTAAGTATCTGTGGCAGACCAACTATCTTATCTACTTTTAACGGGCTGATTTTTTGGCTCGTTAATGCCTGTTGCAATTTAACTACTTTGGCATTATCATATACAACTGCACTTCCCGTTGCCACAAATGACTGTTCGGGCGTGGCAGGATATTCGACATGGAATGAATCAAGAGAAGATTCTGCAATCTTTCCTCTTCTCCACACTGCCTGTTCTGGTGTCATGCCTAATCTAGCCAACTGTAATTCTTCCTCATCATAATCACCCTCAGTGAGCATCTTGCCATTGTGACGAGCCTTATATAATTTAACTGCTTCATCATACTGTGGCTTGAAAAGTGCCCTTCCGTTTATGAAATTAAAGAAAAATGGTTTCCAGTCATTCTCTCCATTTTTTGCGCCCAAAAAGAGTGACGAATACTCATTGTAACCATTTGATGTTGACTCAATTATCACGGTGGCTGAACTTGTTACTGCTTGCATGATAGAGGTCAACTGTTCCTGCTGATTCTTATAAAAAGCAAACTCAGATAAATGAACAATGCCATTATAAGTAGAACCTCGTCCAATCGGACGATTGCCACAAGTCATACATACAATAGAAGAACCATTCTCAAATGTAAGTGCTTGTCTATTATTAGTAAGCAAGTTTGGTCTTAACCAATCTGGTAAAGAATAAAACTGTTGCTTTAATTTCTCAAATACCGCATTGGTACTTGTCTGTGTATGAGATATAAGCACACAAGTTGTATTAGGATATATCACACTCTGTCTTATGGATAAGGCTAGAGTTATTGACGAAATTCCGCATTGTCTTGACTTGCTTATAATATTTTTATGAGCCAGATTCTCAACAAGATTTCTCTGCTCATCTGTTAAAATAAATGGGACTGTATGTGTCTCTTTATCTGTGATCTTTATGAATGTCTGAATCCATTCTATCTTATTCTCATCTTTCCATAACCAATTTAATTTCTTTGCTGTCTCTAAACTAATTGACATTGATATTCACCCCCTGTAAGAGCTTACCAATCTCATCTTCTGTAGATTTGTCCACGCTCATCTTATCCAGAATCTTATCCATCTCGTCAACATACTTTGCACTGTTTACGTCACCAGATAATGCCTTCTTATTCATCTCCTGATAACGTTTCATAAAGTTATATCTCTTCATATGTTGCATATAGATAATCATGCCCTTCTGTACATCATCACGAATGAGCCAGTTCTGTTCACAAAATTCCTGTGTTTTATTTTCTCCGGCATGTTCGCCCTGTTGCTTAAAGTTTGCATCATAATTACATAACTCATCCCATGAGCATCTTGTCTCAGGATCTTGATAGTACCAACATAAATACATGGCAAGATACGGCTTCATGACCTCAGACAATTTCTGCATAAGTGTTTTATCTTTTAATTTAGCCATGATATACCTCTCTTTCCTTATTAAGCATTAAGCAAATATCCTTTATATCTATTAGCGTCTTTGCGTATGTCAACTGACGCTGTAAATCTTCAACCTCATCTTTTAATCTTTTGTTCTCTGCAATTAAATCTTTCTTTCTCATTTTATGTCCTCACTTTCTAAGTTAATCTGTTTCACATAGGAGTGGAAATCCACTCGCCAATTTTGGCGTAATCAATCAGAACCACCGGCTGAGCCGGTGGTTTGTTCACGCCCTATAAGGGCT
>DJDY01000175.1:232-3724 GCA_002435585.1 Lachnospira sp. UBA5912 | reverse complement strand
CGGTGACTGTACACACTCCCACGCGTATCGAGAAACCGCTATTGGTATATCCCGATTAACCAACGTGTCATTTCTGCTTCTTGCAGATGATATTAGGTACAGTGACTTGTCGCCAGATTCTTCGCCGGACTTACCGGCCTTGACATTCGCTCCACGGAAAACCTGCTCATACGAGCAGCAACCTCACGCTTCTACGCTATCAATGTCACAGCAAGTATTAATATACACTACCCTTACTATAAAATCAACCAGAAAAATATTATTTTATTGTATTTTTTTTAATACAATTCGATAATATTTTTCTGGTTATATTTTTGTCCATATTTGTTATTCTTTATCCGGTTTTACTGGTTCGCTATTCTTTCCGCAAGGTCATTAAGATATACCCACCTGTCCATCTTTTCCTCAAGCTGCTGTTCTTTTTCAGCCTTCTCTTTAGACAGATCATTGAGCTTTCCATAATCAGTTGCACATTTGGACATCTCTGTATCTATTCTTTCTATATCACTTTCCAATGCCGCTATATCATCATCAATGGTTTCGTACTCTTTCTGTTCCTTGTAAGTAAACTTAAGACGTTCGCTTCTTGACTTATTATATTCCTTGCTTGTAAGTGTGTTACTCCCTAATGATAAATCACTTTTTGAAACTCCATTTTCTGACACATTATATATAGAAGAAACACATTTCTCTTTATAGTCTGAATAACCTCCTTCATACTGTGTAAGGTGGCCTCCAGCTTCAAATGCAAATATTCTGTCCACTGTTCTGTCGAGGAAATATCTGTCGTGCGAAACAGTAATTACAATCCCGGCAAAGCCATCAAGATAATCCTCTAATACTTCAAGCGTTTCAATATCTAAATCATTGGTTGGCTCATCAAGTATCAATACATTTGGCGCACTCATAAGCACACTCAGCAGATACAGCCTTCTCTTCTCTCCACCTGAAAGCTTTCTTATCGGTGTCCACTGCTGTTTTGGTGAGAATAAGAACTTCTCACACATCTGGCTTGCTGTCGCTTTGCCGTCAACCGTCTGCACATACTCACCTATGCTTCTTACGAACTCAAGAACAGTCTGGTTCTCATCAAGTGGCTCATTTTCCTGCATAAAATAGCCTATATGAACTGTATCGCCTATCTCAACACTTCCACTGTCAGGCTGTATCTGTCCTGTTATTATCTTCATAAGTGTAGACTTGCCACAGCCATTGCTTCCAATTATGCCTATTCGGTCATCTCTTAAGAAAATGTATGTGAAATCGTTAATGTATGTGTGTCCATTATAAGCTTTAGTTATATTGTTAAGTTCTATCGTCTTTCTTCCAAGACGTCTGCTTACAGAACTCATATCCATAAGGCTTTTGTCAAACTTAGCTCTTGCCTGTCTTGAAGCTTCTTTCATATCCTCAAAACGGTCTATTCTTGCCTGCTGTTTGGTAGAACGCGCCTGACAGCCTCTCCTTATCCATTCAAGCTCACGTCTTAATGTATTCTGACGTTTAGCCTCTGTAGCCCTCTCCATTTGTTCACGCTGTGTCTTTAATTCAAGGAAGCCCGAATAATTAGAGTCATAGCTGTAAAGATCCGCGTGGTCTATCTCTACTATCTTATTAGTTACATTATCGAGGAAATATCTGTCGTGTGTTACCATAAGAAGCTCGCCCTTAAATGCCTTGATATACTGCTCAAGCCACACAACCATATCATTATCCAGATGATTAGTCGGCTCATCAAGTATAAGCACCTCTGTAGGTTCAACTAACACCTTCGCCAATGCAACTCTCTTTTTCTGTCCACCAGATAACTTGTCCATAGGAGCATCATACACATCTATGCCAAGCTTATTAAGTATTTCCTTTGCCTTTGGCTCATTCGATGAATCTTTGCCACGAAGCACATATGAAAGTACATTTTCATCTTTAATATAATCTGGTGACTGTGCAAGATATGTAACAGTAACATTTCTTCCTTTTATAACATTACCCTCGTCAGGTTCTTCAATGCCGGCGATTATTTTAAGCAATGTAGACTTTCCCGTTCCATTCACTCCTATAATTCCGACCTTATCGCCCTTATTTATTCCAAGTGTGACATTATCAAGAAGCACTTTCTCACCAAATGCTTTGCTCACTTTTTCAACATTTAATATATTCACAGTTAAAACCTTTCCTTATATATAATGATTAGCCAGCTTAATCATCAAGCTTATAGAATTCCTTCATCTTAGCGGCAAGCTCTGGCTTTTCTTTCTCCAGCCTGCTTATATGCTCTTTTCTATGCTGTATCATATGGGCATAAGCTTCCGGATTGTTATCTTTAAATCTCTGTAACACTTCTTTTCTGTGTTCCCTCAAATGCTTTAACGCATCTGGATTTAACTTTGCAATCTTAGCCTCAAGCCTTAATCTTCTCTGTTCAATGCGCTCCTCTAATTCTTCTGCATTGCCGTTCTGGGCAAGCTCAGATAAGTGCATTTCAACTCTCTCTAGAAGCTCATCTTCATCAAATAAGCCAATTCTTCCCCAGGCATTCTTACTTTCCGCCTTATCAAGAACATTTTCTGCAAGCTCAGATGACTGCCCGTCAATACTGCTTGTTATGTCATCTGTAACCTGTACGGCATATTTATCAAGCCATTCTGCCGCATCCTTGCCAAATGCCCACTCTATCTCTGCAAGTCTTTCGTTATCCTCTATGAAATCCTCGTGGACAGCGACCTGTTCAGGACTTCCAACAAGCGGATAAGGCCTGTCAACACCAGCATCTCTTAAAGCAAGCGATATTGTTCTTCTTGTGACGCCTTCCTCAACAAGACAGCCAGCACCTAACTGCCTTAACTGGTCATTTACATTGCCAACGTGTTCAGTTATATAAAAACGTATTCCCTTGTCCTTTAATATCTTATTAAATGATACAAGCCTGTCTGCTGCCGTTATATCTATGCTTCCGATACCACTAGCATCAACTATTATAATCTTTGTATCGTCATTAATGGCATTTTCTATATCCTGCAAAAATGTAGACACATTTGCAAAGAAAAGATTACCGCTGAATCTATATAATAATGTATGTTCTATCTGCAAGGCATTCTTGTTACGGTTAAGATTGTAGAAGCCCTCGTGTCCTGGTATACAGCCAAGAAATGATCTTGGAGGAACAACTGCCCTTATTATTACCGCTATAAATGAAAGAATAACGCCTATAATAACGCCATATATAGTTCCAAATAATAATACGCCAAACATAGCCGCAAGGAATATAAAGAACTCCGCCCTGTTGACTTTCCTAAGCTTATTGGCAAGCTTATATTCAACTATTCCAATAAGCGCGGCAACGACAATTCCTGTAAGAACAGGCACAGGAAGATACTCTAGCACCGGTGTTGCAAAAAGCACTACAACAAGCATCGTAATTGAAGCTGTAACTGACATAAGCTGTGATTTACAGCCAAACTGGTCAGCAATGCCTGTTCTTGATACGCTTCCGTT
>DJDY01000175.1:0-179 GCA_002435585.1 Lachnospira sp. UBA5912 | reverse complement strand
GTTCTTGATACGCTTCCGTTAAGAGGACAGCTTCCTGATACCGAAGAAGCTATATTTGCTAAAGAATAAGCAAGCACCTCTCTGTTATTATCAACCTTATATCCATATCTGTTCGCATAGTTATTAGTAGCAAGCAGTGTCTGTGCCATAATAACAAGTGCGCAGGTAAGTCCAAGTAT
>DJDY01000147.1:607-2508 GCA_002435585.1 Lachnospira sp. UBA5912 | reverse complement strand
TTCATATACTTCACAACCATAAGTGCAATCTTGAATGTAATCGCATCATCAAATACTCTTAAATCCAGACCTGTAGTCTTCTGAAGCTTATCAAGTCTGTATACAAGAGTATTCCTATGGATATATAACTGTCTTGATGTCTCTGAAACATTAAGACTGTTATCAAAGAATTTATTAATAGTTGACAATGTTTCATCGTCAAGGTCGTCAGGTGATTTACCATCAAATATTTCCCTGATGAACATCTGACATAAAGGAAGTGGCAGCTGATATATAAGACGACCTATTCCAAGTCTGTTATAAGCAACAACATTCTTATCACTATAGAATATTTTTCCAACATCAAGAGCCATATTAGCTTCCTTATATGACCTTGAAACTTCCCTGATATCATTAACTATAGTACCATATGCTATGTGTGCTGAACTCATAGCCTCAGTATTAAGCATATCTATAATAACCTCAGCTGTCTTGTCAAGATCCTCATAAGTCTCATTAGGTTTGACCTCCCTGACAAGTATTATACTCTTCTCGTCAACTGCTGTTATGAAGTCTCTTGTTCTTGAGGCAAATAATGTTCTAACTGTCTCAAGTGCATTAGTATCTTTCTCATGCTTTGTCTCTATTATGTATACTACTCGTTTTACGTCTGTTTCAATATGAAGCTTCTCTGCTCTTGTGTATATATCAACTCTGAGAAGGTTATCAAGAAGAAGATTCTTTATAAAGTTATCTTTATCAAATCTTTCTTTATATGCAACAAGAAGATTCTGTATCTGGAATGCAGCAAGCTTTCCAAGCATAAACACATCATCACTTGTTCCCTTTGCCAATATTATATATTCAAGATTACCATCTTCAACGACCTTGAAAAACTGGTATCCATTAACAACCTGACTATCTGCTGGTGAATCTATAAACACAAGTGCATCGGCTGTACATTCAGCAACACTGTCAAATGTCTTTGCTACAACCTTACCCTCTGCATCAATAACGCACAAATCAACTCGTGATATTTCTTTTAATCCATCGACAGTTGTCTGTAAAATCTGATTTGAAATCATATCATACTCCTATTCCTATACCTGCGATTTACTTAAAGCTACATCCAATACTAAAGACTATAACTGTCACTTTCTGTATAAATATATATTATCTATTATTATATCTATATGACAATCTTACTATCTATCTGAAAGCTTATAAATATATTCTTAAGACCCTGCTTAGATTATTCTTAAGATTAACACCATATTCTTTCTTATAAATTGGACTAACTACAATTTGACACTTACTATAGTATTGTAAAGCAAAATGACAAAAAAAAAAAGAGGAAATGTATAGAAATTATACACTTCCTCTAAATTTTATAAATTCGTTATAATTCGAACCTGTAATTAGTGAGTAATTACGTTCTCTGTTTCCTTATCAAATACATGAAGTCTTGCAACATCCATAGCGAAAGTAACTTCATCACCTGGACGAGCTGTTGTTCTAGGATTAACCTTAGCTGTACATGTAACATCACCGATTTCATAGTGAAGGTTAACTTCAGCACCAAGTAATTCGTATACTCTGATAGTAGATGTAAACTTAGTATCTGGATGAGCTGCGATGAACTCTGGATCATCCTTAACATCTTCTGGACGGATACCAACTACAACTGTCTTTCCTACATATCCACCATCGATAAGCTTCTTGCTCTTTTCTGCTGGAAGCTTGATAGTAACATCATCACTCATCTTAAGAGATACCTGTGAGCCTTCCTGAGCTACTGTAGCATCAATAAGGTTCATCTGAGGAGAACCGATGAAACCAGCAACGAAAATGTTGTTTGGTGTGTTGTAAAGGTTCTGAGGTGTATCTACCTGCTGGATAATACCATCCTTAAGAACTACGAT
>DJDY01000147.1:0-539 GCA_002435585.1 Lachnospira sp. UBA5912 | reverse complement strand
ATTGTTGTCTGTAATCTCTTATGTAACTTAGAAATCTCAACACGCATCTGAACTCTTAACTTAGCATCAAGGTTTGAAAGAGGCTCATCCATAAGGAATACCTTAGGACTACGAACGATAGCACGTCCCATAGCAACTCTCTGTCTCTGACCACCTGAAAGAGCCTTTGGCTTACGATCAAGTAAGTGCTCGATATCAAGAATCTTAGCAGCTTCATGAACTGACTTATCTATCTCTGCCTTTGGTACCTTTCTTAACTTAAGACCGAATGCCATGTTATCATATACTGACATATGTGGATATAACGCATAGTTCTGGAATACCATTGCGATATCTCTATCCTTTGGCTCTACATCGTTAACGAGCTTGTCTCCGATCCATAACTCACCTGAGCTGATTTCCTCAAGACCTGCAATCATACGAAGTGTTGTAGACTTACCACAACCTGAAGGTCCTACGAATATAATGAATTCCTGATCTGCGATTTCAAGGTTGAAATCTTTAACAGCTACGAATCCGTTTGGATATACTTTACAAAC
>DJDY01000178.1:783-3555 GCA_002435585.1 Lachnospira sp. UBA5912 | reverse complement strand
GAGCAGATGTGTGCAGGAAGAACAGTACGTTGTAAGAAAATGGTATCAAGACACGCCTACAGCATTAATGGGATAGATTTTTACGGGGTTCTGAATGACAATAGTTTTAATATATTAAAAGATAATTATGACATAGTAATAATGGATATAGATTTTGGTGATGCCAGGGATACATTTGCACGAATGACTGCTACACTGGCAGGGTGTGACAAGAAAATGCTTATTGGGTCAATGCTTCCGTGGATATTCAAGGAGTGTATTAAAAAGATTGAGAGAATGGACAGATTTCTTCATATAAAGGGATTAACTATGTATACATTGACCAATGGCACGAAAGAGAATGAGCAGTTATTGCAAAATTATGGAGTAAAGGTGGAATTAACACCAATTGAGCGCAATCCTTTTATGATAAGTGGAGAAAATCTCCACTGGTTTATGAAACTGTTAGTGCCTTCTTATAAAGGTTATAATGAGAAAATAAGATAATATCACAAAAATAATATCACGAACAATTTAATAAAATGAGTATATCAATAAATATTATTTATAATAGATTAATTAAAGATATATTCGCAAAATAGATTAATCAAAGATATATTCGCAAAATATATTAATGAAAAATATGTTAATAAATATAACAGGAAAATACATTAATATAAGTTAAAGGCGTCCCTTCGCCATACAATATACAAGGTGGGGTTAAATACATTTTGACCCTGCCAGTATTAAATGATACAATACTTCTGCAAAGATACTGTATATAGTCAGAATAATAAATATTATTGTTAATGCAATAAAGGCATATATTTAATGTCAGAGCGGGCACTTCGCAGACTTAATGAAGAAATACAATAAAGTCAGTTGTTTAGTGTCAGAGCGTAAGCGTAATAAACAACAGTATAGACAGGAATGGAGATAAGAATGAGAAGCAGAAGGAAACACAGATATAGAACCGGACTGATAGCAGTTGTGGCAGTGGTTGTTCTTGCCGCACTGGCAGCAGGCACATTTTTAGTGAAAAGATATGCTCCGTCTAAGGAATGGATGGACGGTTATAAATATTTTGAGGTGGATAGTAATACTGATAAGACATTGGTTATAATTGATAATAAAAGTTACAGTGATATTGGAGTTATGAGAGATGATGAGCTGTATCTTCCAGTGGATTTCGTGGCTGATTATATTAATGTAAGATTTTATTATGACAAAGAAAGTAACGCTGTTTTGTATACAGATGACAGCAGGACATATATATACGAGCCTGACAGCGCAGGGTATAAGGACAGCGATGGCAATACATATGATAGTGAATATAAGATAGCGTGTGAGATAGATGGCACAATGTATATAGCATTTCAGTATGTGGCAGATTATACGAACTGCACATATGCTTATGGAAGCAAGCCTTCAAGATTGTCTGTTAATATGATTAACGGAGAGGTCAGCAGGGTTACAGCTAAGAATGATATGTATATACGATACAGAGGCGGCGTTAAAAGTGACATTTTAGAGCAGATTAATAAAGGTGACAGCGTATATTATGTAGAAAGCTATGACGACTGGATAAAGGTAATAAGTGCTACTGGGTACACGGGTTATGTAAAGAGCAGTGATGTGAGCGAAGTGTATACAGAAGTTCCAGATAATACATATGAGTCACAATATGCAGGGCTGTCAATAAGCCGGAAGGTTAAGCTTGGCTGGTTTCAGGTCGCTGGTACGGCTGGCAATGATAACTACACACAGCTTGCAGGTCTGTCTGATATAAATGTTATCGCTCCAACCTGGTATAGCATTACATCAGAAAATGGCAGTATGAGTAACTACTCATCGGCTTCGTGGGTTAATGCTATGCACAACAGAGGGTTACAGGTGTGGCCTTTAGTGGACGATTTTAATAAGTCGGTAGATTTTAAGGCGTTATATTCAAGCAGGACAGCAAGAAAGACAATGATTGATACGCTTATTAAAGATGCGGGGGCATATGGATATGACGGAATTAATCTTGATTTGGAAAATGTTAAGAGTGATTATGCTAAGGATTTCCTGCAATTTGTGAGAGAATTGTCGGTTGAGTGCCACAAGAATAATATTATATTGTCAACGGATAATTACAAGCCAGAGGCATATAACAGTTGTTATAATCTTAAGGAGCAGTCAGATTATGTAGATTATGCAATTGTTATGGCATATGATGAACATTATGCAGGTTCTGAGGCAGGTTCAGTTGCTTCACTTCCATTTGTTAAGGAAGCAGTTGAAGATATGACAGCATTAGTACCGGCTGATAAGGTTGTTGTCGGTATGCCTTTCTTTACAAGAATATGGAGTGTATCACAGACTTCGACAACAAGCAGTGCTGTTGGTATGCAGGCGGCTATTGATGAGCTTAACAAAGACGGACAGACAGCCATATGGAATGATGATGCAGGACAGTATGTATGCTCATATGATAAAAATGGAGTGACCAAGAAGATATGGTTTGAGGAAGATAAATCAATAGAGGAGAAGCTGAAGGTCGCAGTTGATAACAATACGGCAGGAATTGCGGTATGGAAGCTAGGACTTGAGAAAGCTTCTGTGTGGAGTGTGATTAACCAGTATATTAGTAACTAATTATAAATATAGTATGTCTGCATTGCTTTAAGTATTTATAATTAATGAATAGTATTAATCAGATTAAAGGAATTGCTGTGGCAAAAGGCGCATACATTTTAATAAATGTGTAGTTGTGTGATAGTTATGCGTCCTGAATTAAAAATAGTACTGGTA
>DJDY01000178.1:573-744 GCA_002435585.1 Lachnospira sp. UBA5912 | reverse complement strand
GCAGTTGAGATTATTGTTGTTATAGCCGCAGCTTTAGCGTTAGAGCAATGTGGCAGAGGTTCTGAAAATTCAAACAGATATATAAGCGGCGAATATTCCGGCGAGGCAGAGGAAAATATTGATTATGAGGCAAAGACAGTCGCAATAGACAGCGGACACGGCGGTATTGAC
>DJDY01000178.1:276-524 GCA_002435585.1 Lachnospira sp. UBA5912 | reverse complement strand
GGCGGTATTGACCCCGGCAAGATAAGTGCTGATGGCATACTTGAAAAAGATGTCAATCTGGCAATTGCTTCAAAATTAAAAATATTACTTGAACAGTCGGGAATTACTGTTATAATGACTAGGGCAGACGATAACGGCTTGTATCAGGAAAGTGATAGCAATAAGAAGGCTGCTGATATGAAGAAAAGATGTAGTATTATTAATGGAAGCAAAGCAGATATTGCAGTAAGCATACATCAGAACAGTTA
>DJDY01000178.1:0-232 GCA_002435585.1 Lachnospira sp. UBA5912 | reverse complement strand
GAGAGTCCTCTAAGGGTGCACAAGTATTTTATTACAAGCAGTCTGAGGAGGGAAAGAAGCTTGCTGGAATTATTCAGAAGAATATGATTAAAGAGCTTGATAATACTAATAAGAGAGTTGAAAAGCCCGATGCTGCTTATTATATGCTGCGCAATACGCAGGTGCCAACGGTTATTGTTGAGTGTGGATTTCTGTCTAACAGGGAAGAAGCGTATAAGCTTAACAATGAGGA
>DJDY01000157.1 GCA_002435585.1 Lachnospira sp. UBA5912 | reverse complement strand
ACTGCTTCGTGAATAATTCAGGTTTATTAATATTTTTTTAACGCATGTATTAATGTTTTTTTACTATTTCTCCCTGTTTCTTATATATAGAGTGGGCAGGAACAAAACCTCTTACACTTGAAAGCGGATATATATTGCTTTCCTTTCCAACAATCGTTCCTGGATTAAGCACACTTCCGCATCCTACTTCTACATTATCACCAAGAAAAGCACCTATCTTCTTAATACCTGTATCAACTTTTTCATCTGGTCCTTTAATAGTTATAAGTTTCTTGTCCGACTTTACATTAGATGTTATTGAGCCTGCTCCCATATGTGCTTTATAGCCAAGTATTGAGTCTCCTACATAATTATAGTGTGGAACCTGTACGCCATCGAATAATATTACATTCTTTAATTCTGTTGAGTTTCCAACAACAGCACCCTCTCCAACTATTGCTTTTCCTCTTATAAATGCACAATGTCTTACCTCTGCACCTTTACATATTATTGCTGGTCCGGCAATATAAGCAGATGCAAACACATCAGCCTCCTTATGAATCCATATATTTTCGCCTTTTTTAATATATTCATCTTCAGGGAGGCTTTTGCCAAGCTCAACTATATAATCACCTATCTTTGAAAGAACCTCCCATGGATATGTGCAGCCATCAAATATACCAGATGCTATTGTCTTATCAAGACTATATAATTCTTTAATTGTTATAGACTCGTTCATAATATTATACCTCTTTATTCTATAATTGTATTATATTCATATTTCCAATATAATTATTCTACTGTAACGCTCTTAGCAAGATTTCTTGGCTTATCTACATCATTTCCCTTAAGTACAGCTGTATAATATGCTATAAGCTGAAGAGGAACTGCCGCCGTCATCGGCATAAGCATCTGTGGTGTCTTTGGAAGTCTTATTATTATATCTGCAACGCCTTCCTCAACATCAACCTCCTGTGCTGCCACAAGAATAACAAAAGCACCTCTTGCTTTAACTTCCTTGATATTACTTATAGTTTTCTCAACAAGATCCATCTGTGTAGCAACAGCAATAACTGGCATATTCTCTGTAATCAGCGATATTGTTCCGTGCTTTAATTCTCCAGCAGCGTATGATTCCGAGTGTATATATGATATCTCTTTCAACTTAAGAGATCCCTCCATACTTGATGCGTAATCGAGTCCCCTTCCTATATAAAGAAGGCTATCTGCATTTACAAGCTTGGATGCTGCATACTGGCATTTTTCTTTAAGATTAACTGCTTCATCCAATATACGTGGCATATCTTCAAGATATTCTGTATACTTTTCACATTCTTTACTGGTAATCTTATTTCTGGCATAAGCCAGTTCAAATGCGATAAGATACATTATAGATATCTGAACCATATAAGCCTTAGTTGAAGCAACTGATATTTCCGGACCAGCATGTGTATATACTACCATGTCAGCTTCCCTTGCTATAGAAGAACCTTTGACATTTACAATAGCCATTGTATCTGCCCCTTTCTGCTTTGCAAGTTCCATGGCCGCTTTAGTATCAGCCGTCTCTCCTGACTGTGATATAACTATCATAAGGTCGCCCTTTCCTATTATTGGATCCCGATATCTGAATTCTGATGCTATATCAACATTGACAGGAACTCTTACAAGCTTCTCCATAACATACTTTCCTACCATACCTGCATGCATTGCTGTTCCACATGCTACAATATATATATTGTTGTAGTTTTTTAATTTATCTTTGTCAAAACCCTCTGCTGTAAAGTCCGGCATATGGTTCTGTATTCTTGGTGTAATAGTCGTCCTGACTGCTGTTGGCTGTTCGTGAATCTCCTTAAGCATAAAATGCTCATATCCACCCTTCTCCGCCGCATCAACATCCCAGTCAGCTGTGTTGACCTGTTTAAACAATTCATTCTTGTGGACATCAAAGAATCTTATGGAATCCTTCTTCACCTCAGCTATATCGTTAGTATCAAGAAGATAATATTTTCTTGTATAATGAATAATAGCCGGTACATCCGATGCAATGAAATTCTCACCTTCGCCTGCACCTACTATAAGCGGACTGTCCTTTCTTACTGCATATATTGTATCAGGAAAATCCCTGAATAAAATACCAAGCGCATAGGAGCCCTTAATCTCACCTATAACTTTAGCTATTGTTGCAAGTGGGTCACCATCATAATAATAATCCAGAAGCTTTGCCACTGTTTCTGTGTCTGTTTCGCTTACAAAGCTGTATCCTTCACTCACAAGAAAATCTTTTATCTGCTTATAATTCTCAATAATACCATTATGTACTATTGATACTCTTTTATTGCCATGAGGATGTGAATTAATATCTGATGGTTCTCCATGTGTAGCCCATCTTGTATGTCCTATTCCACAATGTCCGACAGGCTTTCCATCCTTTGCCATCTTTTCAACAAGATTAGATAGTCTTCCCTTGCATTTTTCTACTTTAATAGTTCCTTGTTCAAAAACAGCTATTCCTGCTGAATCATA
>DJDY01000120.1:7078-7230 GCA_002435585.1 Lachnospira sp. UBA5912 | reverse complement strand
GTATCATCAAGCACCGGATAATCTGTTGCACCTACTTCTTCAAACACTTTATATGCAAGTCGTTCAAAACTTACAACATCTATGTTAAGTATTCCTTTTCTTGGATGTAATTCAACAACTCTTTTCTGTGTTGCCATAGTATACTGCTCTGG
>DJDY01000120.1:495-6988 GCA_002435585.1 Lachnospira sp. UBA5912 | reverse complement strand
ATTATTGAATTATATAAATATGTGGACTTACCTGAACCGGAACCACCTAGTATGTACTGTAATGACATATTGTAATCTCCTCTTCTTAATTTTAATCACGTAGTGCAGACACATAAAAAGTTGTATTTCTACGTCTTTTTATTACATTTTCGTTCTATCTATCCTTACTCTATCATATATTCTTACAAATAACGATACTGTTAATAGCCAGTTTTAAAAATAATATGGCATGGCTTAAGACAGCAACCCAATAACATAAGTTATCAGGAGGATTTATCTTATGAGTGGCTCCACACGTATATTAGTCATACCACTTAAGAAACTAATAATAGCTATATGCATAATTGCTGCATTTATCATAATAGCAGCTATATATATACTATCGGGCCAGGAATCCACAGATCATGCTGCAAGCACTTCTGTAAGACCTAACAATACGAGCAATATAGATAACACTAAAAATACAGATACTGTTACATATTCTCCTGGCGTGTATACATCTTCGCTTATGTTAAACGGAACTCCTGTTGATATCCAGGTAACCGTTGACTCTGACAACATTAACAACATTGAACTTGTTAACCTGTCAGATTCTGTACAGACGATGTATCCTATGTTTACAGGTTCCTTCAATGAAATCAAAAACGCAGTAATCGCAAATGGCACAACTGCCAATGTTACATATGATTCTTCTAATAAATATACAGCCAGCCTGCTTCTAACTGCTATACAGGGTGCGCTAGATAAAGCGGCCTGTAACTAATTCAAGCGTATGTATTATGCATATACGTGCAATAATACATACGCTTGTATTCTATGACAACAGTATCAGCACATTTCCACGCTACTATCTTATTCTAACATGCACTTATTAATATACTGTTTTCACTTTGGTTATATTTACTCAAAATCAGATATTTCATCGCCATTGCTTACATTGATAAATCCAGCATAGCCTCTTTCCTGAAGCTTTGATAAGAACTTACCCATCTTCTTAGGCTTTATATATAATGAACAGATCTTTCCTTCTGCCCTGTATTTCTCCGCTATTCTATACGCGCTGGCAAGGTCGCCGTCATCATACATAACAGCTATCTTGTTACCCTTGTTTGGAAGATCAACTCCATGCTCCATAAGTATTGAGAATATTCGCTCAAAGCCTATAGAGAATCCAACTGCACTCACCTGCTGTCCTAAGAACTTGCCTATAAGGTTATCGTATCTTCCACCGCCTGCTATAGCACCTTTGAAATCTATACTTTCCACTTCAAACACCGTACCTGTGTAATATCCCTGTCCTCTTACAAGTGAAAGGTCAAACACAACATCAAACTCTCCGTTGCATAATGCATCAACAGAATTCATGATATATTCAAGACTTTCTGCCGGTGCCTTATCGACAAGAATATTCTTAACAGATTCAAGTGTTATCTGCTGTGGATTATCAACACCTGATAAGAAATCTGTGAACTTGTCAACAGCCTCTTTAGCAAACTCTTTTTCTTCAAGCTCTTTTCTTACACCATCAAGTCCTACTTTGTCCATCTTATCGAAGGTTATGCACACACTGTCAAGCTGTTCTTCTTCAAATCCACAATCCATAAGAAATGCACGAAGTAATCTCCTGTCGTTAACCTTAACCTTGAAATTCTTCATACCAATAGCCTTAAGTGCTCTTGTTGTTGTAAGAATAAGTTCAACCTCTGAGTCTCTTGAATCAGAACCAATAATATCTATATCACACTGTACGAACTCACGAAGCCTTCCCTTCTGTGGGCGCTCTGCTCTGTACACTCTATCCATCTGTATACATTTCATAGGAAGCGTAAGCTTATCTTTATTGTTAGCAAAATATCTGCTAAGAGGGAGTGTGAGGTCATATCTTAAGCCCATATCTGCAAGCACATTCTCATTTTCAGATGTAACTCCGCTTGCAAGTGCTTTATCAAGCTTATCCCCTCTTTTCATAATCTTAAATATAAGATTAAGATTCTCTCCACCATCACTCTTATCAAGGTTCTCTATATCTTCTATAACAGGAGTTGTTATATGTTCAAAACCATTAGCCACATATACTTTTAATATTTCATTCTGAAGATAATCTCTTATCTCAACTTCGTTTGGAAGATAATCGTTTGTACCCTTTACTGATGTAATCTTCATATAGTTGTTACCTCCATTTAACTCACTATGCCTCATCTATAGATCTGCCTATATCATGGCGCATATACTTGTTAGCAAAGTCTACCCATTCAGTAGCTTTATATGCATTGGCACGTGCTTCCTTTAAGTTGGCTCCAAGTGCTGTAACTCCAAGAACTCGTCCTCCGTTAGTTACCACCTTGCCCTCTTCATTAAACTTAGTGCCAGCATGGAATAAGAAATATCCATCATTATTCTTGAAGTTCTCCATACCAGTTATCTCGAATCCCTTCTTATATTCAAGAGGATATCCGTCAGATGCAAGTACTACACATACGCATGCATTATCAGCAAACTTAAGGTCTACTTTATCAAGTGTTCCATCTATACATGCTTCAAATACATCTATAATATCATTCTCCATTCTTGGAAGTACTACCTGTGCCTCTGGATCGCCAAATCTTGCGTTATATTCAAGAACCTTAGGTCCGTCTGGTGTAAGCATAAGTCCAAAGAATATAACTCCCTTAAATGGTCTTCCTTCAGCCTTCATGGCATCAACTGTTGCCTGATATATATGCTTCTTGCAGAATTCGTCAACTTCCTTTGTATAGAATGGTGATGGTGAAAAGTTACCCATACCACCTGTGTTAAGTCCCTGATCACCATCCTTAGCTCTCTTATGATCCTGCGCTGATGACATAATCTTTATTGTGTTACCATCTACAAAAGAAAGTACAGATACTTCACGTCCTGTCATAAACTCTTCAATAACAATAGTGTTACCTGCAGAACCGAACTTCTTATCAAGCATAAGCTCATCTACTCCTGCAAGTGCTGTTTCCTTATCTTCACAGATAAGAACACCTTTTCCAAGTGCAAGTCCATCTGCCTTAAGTACTATAGGATACTTGGCTGTCTCAAGATACTTCTTAGCTTCATCAGCAGATGTAAATGTTTCATATGCTGCTGTTGGAATGTTATACTTTTTCATAAGGTTCTTAGAAAATGCCTTAGAACCCTCGAGTATAGCTGCATTCTTTCTTGGTCCAAATACTCTTAAGCCCTCTGCCTCAAACACATCCACTATACCACCTACAAGTGGATCATCCATACCAACAACTGTTAAGTCAATAGCATTATCCTTTGCAAATGCAACGAGCTTATCAAACTCCATTGCCTTTATATCTACACATTCTGCGACCTCTGCTATACCAGCGTTACCTGGCGCGCAGTATATCTTATCAACCTTAGGACTCTGGCTTATCTTCCAGCATATTGCATGTTCACGTCCACCGCTTCCTACAACTAAAACCTTCATCTGTTATTCCTCCAGTTTTCGTACTAATTATACCCGATTGCCAGCATTATTAATTCTAATGCCGGCAATCTCTTAATCTCTTAATATGTATTTAAATAATAAGGGGCAGAAGTAAATTCTGCCACTCACTGATGTATCAGCATTACTACATAGCATTACTACATTGTTATGCAATCCGCGCAATACTCAAACACCTCAAACTTGCATAAAATGACTTAGTCACGACATTTTATTAATAATCATATTAGTTACCATGCTCATTTGCAATCTTGTTAATGGCAGCAGGAAGTAACTTCCACTCTGCCTGTTCCATAACTCTTCTCTGAAGAGTTTCTGGTGTATCATCATCAAGGACATCAACAGCCTTCTGGAATATAATCTCACCTGTATCCATACCTTCATCAACATAATGTACTGTTGCACCTGTTACCTTAACTCCTTTGGCAAGCGCTGCCTCATGTACATGAAGTCCATAGAAACCAACTCCACAGAAAGAAGGTATAAGTGATGGGTGAATATTAATAATTCTATGACTATACTGATGAACCATCTCCTCTGGAATCTTAACAAGAAATCCAGCAAGCACAACAAGGTCCACATTAAGTGAATTAACCTTATCTAAAAGTGCCTTATTAAACTCATCCCTTGTCGCATAATCTTTAGGAGATACACAGTAAGCAGGTATCCCGTTATCCTTAGCTCTTGTAAGTGCATACGCACCAGCATTATTACTTATAACAGCAACTATTTCTGTATTAGTAATAGTGCCATTCTTTACACCATCAATAATAGCCTGAAGGTTAGTACCGCCTCCGGATACCATAACCGCTACTCTTAGCATAAAGTAACTCCCTTCTCACCTGCTTCAACGCTGCCGATTACATAAGGTGTTTCACCTGCTGCCTTAATAGCTTCCATAGTTGTATCGACATCCTTAGGATTAATGGCAAGTACAAGACCAATACCCATATTAAATGTATTATACATCATGTGTTCTTCTATCTCTCCATCTGTCTGTAACATCTTAAAGATAGGTGGTACTTCATAACTGTCCTTCTTAACAACAGCTCTTACACCGTCTGGGAGCATTCTTGGAATATTCTCATAGAAACCGCCACCTGTTATATGGCTGCAGCCCTTAACACGTACTCCTGCATTCTTGATAGACTTCATAGTCTTAACATATATCTTAGTTGGAGCAAGTAAAGCTTCTCCAAGTGTTTTTCCAAGTGAGTCATAGTATGTATTAAGTGATTCCTCTGTGATTGTAAATACGCTTCTTACAAGTGAGAAACCATTAGAGTGGACACCACTTGATGCTATACCAATAAGTGTATCACCTGGCTTTATATCCTGACCTGTTATAAGATCCTTTCTATCTACTACACCTACTGCAAAGCCGGCAACATCATACTCATCAACTGGCATAAGTCCTGGATGTTCTGCTGTTTCACCACCGATAAGCGCACATTCTGACTGACGGCAGCCTTCTGCAACACCACCAACGATTGTAGCAATCTTTTCAGGATAATTCTTGCCACATGCAATATAGTCAAGGAAGAAAAGAGGCTCTCCTCCTGCACATACAACGTCATTAACACACATAGCAACTGCATCAATACCGATAGTATCATGCTTATCCATAATAAATGCTAACTTAACCTTAGTACCACAACCATCTGTTCCTGAAAGAAGTACAGGGTCTTCCATCTGCTTAATCTTTTCAAGTGAAAATGCACCTGAGAAACCACCGATTCCTCCTAATACTTCTGGTCTGAAGGTAGACTTAACTGCATCCTTCATTAACTCTACTGACTTGTAACCTGCTTCAATATCAACACCTGCGTTCTTGTAATCCATCGTTGTCCTCCGTTTTTGTACTATATCTGTCAGGATATGTGATGTAATCTGTTTAATGCTATATATTTTTCATCAACAATATCCTGCAGATTATATTCTTATAATCAGTCATATAATATAAAGTGAGTGTTAAAAGTGAATGTTACTATTCACAGGATGTTTATGAAAATTATTCCTTTGCTTCTCAATTCACGCAATTCTTAAACACCCGTTAACCTCTATATAATCATAATCCTTTATTAGTAGTTCTTATAACCAACTTCCTGAAGTCTTGCATCCTTAGCCTGTACGCTTTCCTTTAATTCCTTAGTGTAATTCTTAAGTCTTTCAAGAAGCTTCTCATCTGATGTTGCAAGAATCTTAGCTGCAAGTATACCTGCATTGGCACCACCATTAATAGCAACTGTTGCAACTGGAATACCTGTTGGCATCTGTACTATTGAATATAATGAATCTCTACCACCAAGAGAAGTTGTATGCATAGGAATTCCTATGACTGGCATAGGGAATATAGCTGCACACATTCCTGGCAAATGTGCTGCCATTCCTGCACCTGCTATGATTACCTTGAACCCTTTTTCCTCTGCTGTCCTAGCATATTCAAAGAAAACATCTGGTTCCCTGTGTGCTGAGATAATTGTCATCTCATAAGATACACCTAACTTGTCTAATATGTCTGCAGCCTTAGCCATAACAGGCATATCAGAATCGCTACCCATAACTATTCCTACTAAAGCCATGTTTAACTTCCTCCCATTCTGATAGAAATGTAACTATCACATTAAAATAATAATATTAAATTACGTATTGCTGATATTATCTGACAAATAGCATTATATGTATTCTTTAAATCACATAATTGTATAATAATCCATATATTTCAAAGATTACACAGATAAAACTAAACAATACATATAATATTTTACTTTGTTTTACATATATCGTCAAGAATAAGCATAAAACAAAAGCAGGAAAAATGAATTTCATAAACGAAATCTTTTTCCTGCTTTATTGAATATTAGTTATATATTATTTTTATGCTATACCATTAATTACATAGTATGTATTAACATTATAATCAACAGTACCCGTATAATCCCAGTCTACCATACCATTCTGTACATAGAACTTAGCACCATTATAGTCAACTATCGCTGTTGTCCAGTTGAT
>DJDY01000120.1:0-392 GCA_002435585.1 Lachnospira sp. UBA5912 | reverse complement strand
GTTCCTCCTGACACATAGAACCACATATCATTATAGTATACAAGTCCGGCATAATCCCAGTTTATCATACCTCCTGATATCATAAACCATATATCATTATAATCTGTAAGTCCTATATAATCCCAGTTTAATATACCTCCTGATACATAAAACCAGATGTCATTATAGTATACAAGTCCTGTATAATCCCAGCCTATCGTACCTCTTGATACGTAGAACCATACATCATTATAGTATGTAAGTCCTGTATAATTCCAGTCTAATATACCTCCTGATACATAGAACCAGATTCCGTTATAATCTGCAAGTCCCGTATATCCCCAGTCTATGGTTCCACCTGATACATAGAACCACATACCCTCATAATTCACAAGACCTGTATAGTCGTTATT
>DJDY01000033.1 GCA_002435585.1 Lachnospira sp. UBA5912 | reverse complement strand
AAAAATATCATATCAAATCAATAAGTATATTGAAAATATAAGAATAGCTTGAAATAAGCCTGAATTATTCATAGTTTATACTTGGATAGTTCAGGCTTTTTTATATGATGAAAGGGGTGAAATGTCAAAAAGTCATGATTATGGCTCTTTATGTGAAAACTCAGTAAAAAGATTAAATAAAAATGTATATGTATTATTGTGATATTGAAAATATTATATTATAATAAATTTGATAAAAGTTTTGTGAACAACGGAAACAAGTTTTGTGAACAACTGAAACTAAATGGTACGTGTCAATGGAGAAAAAATAATTCTACGTTAATGTTAAATTTTTCGGATACGTGTCAACAGAGAAAGGATGATGAGTATGAGAAAGATACTAAGGGGTATAGCTGGCGTTTTAATTGCAGCTGATGTCACAATGTGCTCATTTACTATATCATTTGCAAAAGATATGCAAGATGTAGAAGCACAGCAAAATGTACAGCAACAGACAGTTAATACTGCACAAAATGAACAGGAACAGCAGACAATTAATATTGTACAAAGTACACAGGAACAATATGCTGAGTCAGGTAGAACAAGTATCAGAAAACCTGGTATGGAAGAATTAAGACAACTTTATAATAGTCTTCCAACATATGATAATTTATACAAGACAGAGCCAGTGGTTGAAGGAGCAGATTATCACATTGCGGTTCTTTCAGATGAAGCCTATGAGGCAGCCAAAAGTCAGATTAACTATTACAGACGTGTAGCAGGACTTGGAGATATTACATTGAGCGATGATGTTAATGAAAGTGCAGCATATGGAGCACTTGCGTTAGCTATGAATAATAGTGGATTAACACATTATCCATCACAGCCCAAAGATATGTCAGATACTGATTACAAGAAGGCATATGCAGCAACAACAAGCAGTAATCTGTCAGCAGCATATGGATATTCTCAAAAAATGGTTTTATCAGTGGCTGTAAGCGGTCAGATAGAAGACAGCGCCGCATCTAACATTGGTACACTTGGTCACAGGCGTTGGCTGCTTAATCCGGGTGTTAAAACATTGGGAGTTGGAAGTGCTAATAAAAATACAAGTTATTATACAGATATACGTGTGTTTGGCGATGACATCCAGTCAGAGAGCGTAAATGATTATGATTTTATTGCATGGCCAGCATCAGGTGCTAATTTAACAGATACATTTCCAAGTAGCACACCATGGTCAGTTACATTAAATCCTAAAGCGTATGATATTCCAACAGATGTTTCTGTAGAGATAAAAAGCTTAAGATATTGAACAACATGGTATTTTGATAATGATACAGGATATGGTACATCTTCTGTTGATAATTACTTTAAAATTGAAAAAAGTGGATATGGAGTAGCTAATTGTATTATTTTCCGTCCTGCATATAAGGATATAGATATGTTTAAGGGAGATTATGTTGTTACTGTTAGTGGTGTTAAGAGAAAAGATACCGGAGAATATACTAATATCCAATATAAAGTAACATTTGATGATTATGCTGGTACTACATCACTTAAAGATTGTGACATATCACTTACTCAGGACTCATATGAATATGCCGGTCAGAAGATTGAACCAGAAGTAACTGTAAAAGATAAATTCACTGACAGGATATTAGAGAAAGATACAGATTATACAGTTAGTTACTATTATAACAATGAAGTGGGAACTGCTCAGGCATATGTAAGAGGAATCAATAAATATACTGGCAGCTGTAGTCTTGGTTATGAAATTAAGCAGGGTGATGCACAGCTTTCAGCAGATATTGATAAAAATAATATTGAAATTGATGGATATGCAAGGATTACAGTTAATAGTAAAGCAAAGAAATATGAATACACATCAGATAACACATCTGTAGCAACAGTTACAGAGTATGGCAGGGTAAAAGGTGTTGCAGAAGGAACAGCTAACATTACAGTAAGTGTTGCGGATAGTAATTATAAGCCGGAACAGGTAACATTACAGGTAACAGTTACTAAGAAACAGGTAGCGATAACAGATGTACTTCTTAATACAAATGCAGAAACACTGACAGAAGGAGATACAACAACACTTACGGCAACAGTGTTTCCAGATGATACAACATATAGTAAAAATGTAAGCTGGAGCAGCAATAATGAAGCTGTGGCAACAGTATCAGCGGATGGAATAGTAACAGCAAAGAGTGCCGGAACAGCCATAATCACAGCGACAAGTGAGAATGGAAAGAGTGCAAGCTGTACAATTACAGTTAATGAGAAACTGATACCAATAACAGAAGTACGCCTTAATAAGAGTACAGAAACGCTCACAGAAGGAGATACAACAACGCTTATAGCAACAATACTGCCAGAGAACACAACCAACCTTAAGAGAATAAGCTGGCGCAGCAGTAACGAAGAAGTGGTTGTTGTATCAATAGATGGAACAGTAACAGCAAAGAGCGCCGGAACAGCAGTAATCACAGCAACAACTGAAAACGGAAAGACAGCAAGCTGTACAATTACAGTCAATAAGAAAGATACATATACAGGTTTGAGAGAAGTTGATGGTCAGTTAAAATATTTTAACAATGGAAACATAGATACAACATACACAGGCTTTGCAGATTACGACGGTAACAGATATTATGTAAGTAATGGCGTTGTTGATATAGCATATACAAGTCTTATATTAGACAATGGTAACTGGGTATATGTTGAGAATGGCAAGGTCAATAACGACTATACAGGTCTTGT
>DJDY01000206.1:1071-3068 GCA_002435585.1 Lachnospira sp. UBA5912 | reverse complement strand
AGCTCATTATCCTGCATTTCTGTCGCAATAAGCGTATAGTCAAGCAGACATCCATATACAGCAAGTGCTGTATGCAAAGGATTAAGGCATGTTGTTACTTTCATCCTTTCTACCTTATTAACTGTATCTCTGTCTGTCATATATACGCCAGCTTTCTCAAGTGCTGGTCTTCCATTAGGGAAATTATCTTCTATAACAAGATACTGTGGTGCTTCTGCATTAACATATGGTGCGATATATGTATTCTTAGATGTAATAATATGCTCCATATTGTCTATTCCTGCCGCTTTAAGTTCTTTGGCTACAGACTCTGCTGGTCTTGGAGTTATTTTATCTATCATAGACCATGGAAATGATACTACATTTTCATCTCTTATATAATCTGCAAAATCCTGTGGCATAAAACCTCTTTTTATCCATTCATCAGCCATAGTTATAACAGAGTTTCTTAACTTTTCTCCATTATGAGAACAATTATCCATTGAAACAACTGCTAAAGGATATCTTCCAGCTTTAAATCTTTCATATAATAATGCACATACTATAGCCATAGCAGACTTTGCTTTATCTGGACCATAATCTATATCTCTTTCTATAAATGGAAAATAATCACCTGATGAATTTCTTAAAGCATATCCCTTTTCAGTTATTGTAAAAGATATCATCTGTAAATCTTTATTAACAAATATATCCTTTAATCTCTTCCATTCATAAGCTAAATCTGAATCAGCTTTAATAGCTTCTGTTAAAGAACCATACACTTCTTTTTGTGTACTTCCATCAGTCTTTAATGTTACAGCAAGTACGAGATTATCAAAAGGCTTGTATATTTTATCTACAACATCGAAATCAAATGTTTCGACACATGTAATTCCTTTATTCATCTCACCCTTTTCAATAAGCCTGTCTGCTATTCCACCTATAAATATCCTGAATATATTACCTGCACCAAAATGTACCCATACTGGTGACTTTTTTGTTTCTTCTGACACTTTAACAATATCATATGCAGGTAATTTCACGCCTGCGCTTTCCCAGGCATCTTTATCTTTAATTCCCTGTAATGTCAGTTCCATAACTGAATCCTCCTTATATGCTCTGTCTTTACAGCTACACTAATACGTTAATTATTTATCCTGCTTTAATATTGCTTCCCATAAGCCCTGAAGATAGCAGGCACCCATCGCTCTGTCATATAAACCATAACCTGGCATAGCCTTTTCTCCCCATACCATTCTTCCGTGGTCCGGTCTGATTATTCCATCAAAGCCTGTATCGTGTAATGCTTTCATAACCGCATACATATCCATTGAACCATCTGATGAAAGATGTGCTGCTTCCTCAAAGTCACCTTCAAAGTTATACTTAAGATTTCTTACATGTGCAAATGCAATTCTTCCCTTTGCAGCTCTGATAATTTCTGGTATATCATTCTTAGGATTAGAACCAAGTGAACCTGTACAAAGTGTAATTCCATTATAAGGTTCATCTACAGCTTTTAATAACCTTTCAACATCTTCTTTATTCTTCATTATTCTTGGAAGTCCAAATATAGGCCAAGCTGGATCATCTGGATGAATTCCCATCTTAATATCATATTTCTTACATACATCTCCTATAGCCTTAAGAAAATATACAAGATTATCAAACAGCTTATCTGCATCAATATCTTTATATGCTGCAAACAACTCTTCAAGCTTAGCTAATCTTTCTGGTTCCCACCCCGGCATAACAAAACCATTAGACATCTTACTTACAGACTCTCTCATATGTTCAGGATCAATTTTATCTACAATCTCCTGATTATAAGCAAGTACTGTTGAACCATCTTTTCTTGGTCTTGCCAGATCTGTTCTTGTCCAGTCGAATACAGGCATAAAGTTGTAACATACCATATGAATTCCAGCTTTTCCTATGTTTTCAAGAGTTTTTATATAATTTTCTATATGCTCATCTCTCTTAGCTGTACCTATCTTAATATCATCTGATACATTAAC
>DJDY01000206.1:0-898 GCA_002435585.1 Lachnospira sp. UBA5912 | reverse complement strand
CTGTCTTATCTGCTCTAAAGTTACTGAATCATATCCTGGTCCATACCAGCGTAATGTCATTTCCATATTAATCCTCAATTCTGTGCCTTTTATACAAATGCACTTTTATTTTTATTGTTTATAGTAATATGCTGATGTCAGTGTCAAAATGTATTTTGTCACTAACTTATACATGCATATTATTTATTTTGAACTTTATATCTAACAATACAATCCCCATATTATTAATCAATAAAGCTTTGTCTGGAATTAATTAGTCTAATATCTATTACTTTAACTTAATATATTCCAGACAATAACTATAACCCGCTTAATATCCCATAAGATGTGGCAGGAACATTGATATTCCTGATACAAATGTTACAAGCATAAGTACTGCAAATATTACCGCATAAAATGGTAACAGTGGCTTAATTACACTCTCTAGCTTAACTTTGGCAACCTTGACACCTACGAAAAGGATATTACCAACTGGTGGTGTAATTGTTCCTATACATAAATTATATGTAAGCATAATTCCGAACTGTATTGAACTCATTCCAAATGCCTTACATATTGGAAGGAATATAGGTGTAAATATAAGTATTGCTGGTGTAATATCCATAAATGTACCAACAAATAAAAGTACAACATTTATAATAAGTAAGATTACTACTTTGTTATTACTTATTCCAAGTAATGCTGTTGATATAGCACTTGGAATTCCTGTAAATGCCATAACCCATGCCATTACACTTGATACACCAATAAGGAATACAATAATACCTGTTGTTTCTGCACTGTCCTTAAGTATCGCCCCTATATCCTTAGGCTTAATAGTCTTATATATAAATGATAATATTAAGCTATACACTACTGCTACAACTGAACCTTCTGTTGCTGTAAATGCACCTGTAAT
>DJDY01000117.1 GCA_002435585.1 Lachnospira sp. UBA5912 | reverse complement strand
TCAGGAACCTTTCGTTCTCTTTTGGTTCCCTTCCTTTGTTCTTGCCTATGTTATAGCACCGTTTGTTAGCACTGTCAAGTATCGAGTGCTAAAATTTATAATTCGTTTATAAATTATTACTATATATATTTATTATTTACCATTTATTATATATAATATGTATTTCTGGAAAATCTCAATAGTATATGAATATATGATGCATTTCTTTGCATTTTCAATGATATGTAATATATAACATTGATATATAGTCTTGATATCTAATGTTTGTTAGTTAAATTATATCAGCAGACTAAATACATCTCCGATATGCAATATAAAATAATCCCCTATTCCTTTACTTCCTTTATACCATGTTTATCAGCATATCCTGTAAGAATCAGTGTAAGTGCTCCATCTCCTGTAACGTTACAGGCTGTACCAAAGCTATCCTGAAGTGCAAATATAGTAAGCATAAGCGCTGTACCTGTATCACCAAAACCAAGCACGCCTGTTATAAGTCCAAGCGATGCCATAACTGTTCCGCCTGGAACGCCCGGCGCACCTATGGCAAATATTCCAAGAAGCACACAGAACAGAATCATAGTTCCAGCTGAAGGTACTATACCATAAAGTATCTTGGAAACTGTCATGCAGAAAAATACCTCTGTCAGTACTGAACCACATAAATGTATATTGGAAAAAAGTGGTATTCCAAATGAAACCATATCCTTACGAAGTGGCTTTGCTTTTCCTGCACACTGAAGTGCAACTGCAAGTGTTGCTGCTGATGACATTGTTCCAACCGCTGTAAGATATGCCGGACCATAACATTTGATAACATCTAAAGGATTTTTCTTTGAATATATTCCTGCAATAGAATACAGGAGAGCCATCCATATATAATGTCCGATTAATACAATAATTATGATTTTAAGGAACACCGGTGCCTGCTTTGTAATTGAACCTTCATATGAAAGTGTGCAGAATGTAAATCCTATGAATAATGGAAGTATTGGAATCATTATTCTTGTAACAATAGCAAGAACTATTCTCTGAAACTCCTCAAGAATATCAGATATAAGCTCTGCTTTCGTCCACGCTGCTGCAAGTCCTATCATAATTGCAAACACGAGTGCACTCATAACCGGCATAATCTGTGGAATATTTAACTCAAACACTGCGTCAGGAATTTCTTTAAGTCCATCTACAGTCGGTGTTATGGATAAATGTGGTATAAGCACATATCCTGCTGCTGTAGAAAAAAGGGCTGCACCAACAGATGATGTGTATGCTATAGTAACTGCAAGTAAAAGAAGCTTTGATGCATTTTTACCAAGCTGCGTGATAGATGGTGCAATAAATGCTATAATAATAAGCGGAATGATAAAGTTGATTAACTGATTAAGTATATATTTCAGGGTTACAACGATATTTAAAACGGCTCCCGTAAGTTTATTTTCATCAGTAGCTGCAAACAGAAGTCCAAATACAACACCTGCTATAACACCTACCAGAAGCTTAAACGGCAGGCTGTGAAAGAATGAATTCTTTTTCATATAAATATTTCTCCTTGAACGTATGAATTGACACCTATACATAATAATATACATTTGCAAAAATCACAATGGAAATATTATCTTATTCACACCAACTATACATTGTGATATGATTTTATAAGAAAAGTTTTTCAGGAGATTGGTTTATGAAATTCAGCAAAGAGACTAAAACGGCTATACTATCAATATTTATGGTTATCATGGCTTATGGAATCATGCAGTATATGGGAATAACCTGTCCAATAAAATATATAACCGGAATATCATGTGCTGGATGCGGAATGACAAGAGCATGGATTGCTTTACTCCATCTGGATATTAATACAGCCTTTATGTATCATCCACTTTTTTTCCTGCCGCCAGTTGCACTTATAATATTCCTGTTAAGAAAAAAGCTTAATAAAAAACTATATTATACACTTATTGGTGGCATTCTTACCGCATTTATAATTGTATACATATATAGAATATTTAACTGTCACGATGGAATTGTTGTATTCGAGCCACAGAATAATATAATACACCGCATATTTAATAAAATAGCAGCTAACATCGGAAATGCAATGTAATCCATATACAAATACACAAATGTAATCTGATATACACATGTATTACAATATACATAATAACCATTCATTTCCAATATTAACTACTCTTATTATAAGTGTTATATATTAATTTATAAGTAGAAATTTAAAAAATACAATCTATATATTCAGGATTAATAACCTGCTTATTAATTCTGATATTAATTAACAAAATCTGTATGTCTTGTTATATACTTGAACATTCTTACCTGTCCCCATGATGAATATATACCACAAGTAATTATGCTAAGAAGAGCAATAATAATATATTCTCCAAGAAAGGCTAAGCCTGTACCACTAAATACAAGTCTTCTGTTATTGATACTCTGATGCTTAACATCCCATTTCTGCAACATGCACATTACCCAAGGTGTCGCTATACCACATGTTACACATGTAAGAAGTCCTCCGAATATAGCATATCCAAGATATTCAAAACTGTTACCATCAAAGTATGAATTACTCTCATTAGGAATAACAGATTCACCATCTATATATGTATGCTTCATCTCCCACTTTCTTAATGCTACATGCAGAAAGAAACTATATATACCACATGTTACTATTGTCAAAAGCTCCCACACTATCCAATGTCCAAGAAGTGAAGCTCCAGTTCCATCAAATGTTAATCTTCTGCCATTAATAACTGTGTGGCTAAGCCTCCACCTATATATCTTACATATAACCCAAGGTGCTGCTATACCGCAGGTTACAATACTTAACAGACCTCCCAGTATAGTATATCCAAATAATTCAGCTCCGCTTCCATCAAAATATGACATTTCCGGATTAACAACTTCTGTCTTTTCCAAATCCTTAGTTGTCGGATTCTTAGCCTTATAATCATTAAAATACTTCTTATATATATCAAATGCTCCACCTGGATTAAATGGTGTGTCCATCGGATTACCTGCGATAGTAATTCTAGCCAGAAGCTCCAGTCCAACAACAACTGAAACTATTCCGAACAACCATCCAATCGCATCTACGTGAAATGCTATTGCAATACAGGAAATAGCAGAACATATAACTGCTGCCGGTGCTATCCAGGTATTCACTTTGCCTGTATCCTTTGTCTTAAGTGAAACATAAACAAGGCCAGCTGCTGCACCGATAGAACCACCACAGAAAACTATTCTTAGTAACACTACCAGAATATTTCGTATAATACGTCCTATTCCAATCCATCCAAAAAACATTGATAATATAGCGCCTACAATGCCTGTCACAATTGACATGCCAATTGGAAAAAATGCTGCAATCGGAGCATATCTTTCAATATTGTCGAACGTTAGATACTTTTTCCAGTCAAACTTTTCATTCATTTCTTTCTCTCCCGTTTAATTTACTTTGTAAAACATTATGCATCAAATCTGATATTATACACTTTATCTTTGGTATATTAAATATAAATTAATTGTACTTTGTACACTTATCTTTAGTATATTAAGTCATTATGCATTGTCTTAAGTTTTTTGATTAATATACTCTCATTTAACGTATATTTATCTTTAGTGTATTTTTGTTTTACGTTCTAATAATATCAGTGTATTAAAAATATTGCAATATAAAGTATAAATTTTTTCTTAATTTTATAAATTTTTTATCTATAACTTATTGTATTCAATCTGTTATTATGGACACACGGTGTTATAGTCATGGGTGCCATTTCAGTATCTGATTCTGTCAATATCTGACTGATTATACATCCATCCATCAATCTACTGCTTCG
>DJDY01000208.1 GCA_002435585.1 Lachnospira sp. UBA5912 | reverse complement strand
TATAGGTATCCGTATCATATTGTATTTTGCTGATGATGTTGACATATGCAGAAAGCTTCTTGACACATTGTTTGCATCCCCTGGAATGTGGGAAACTACTGAGAATAATGAATATGAGTTCAAAGCTATGAAAGTTAATGGAATATTCAGACTTCCGGCATATCTTAGCAAGACTATAGTTAATCCGTATCTTTCAGATTATATTGATGATACATTTGAAGTGCAGGTAAGAACGAATTCGTTTGAGGGATGGCATGAGATAGAACATGATATGAGATATAAGGGTTCAGCTTTTGGCATAGGTAATGAGGCACTTGCACGCAAGATGAACAGTATACTTGCAACATTTGAGTTATGCGATGACTCTATAGTAGGATTACTTGAGGATCTAGGACATCAGCATTACAAAGATAAGAAATGGAATGATATGTTAAGATGTCATTACAGGTTGAAGTTTGAGAATGAACCGCTGCATCCTTACATAGAGAAATTGTTTGATTCCGACACAGAGCTTGCCAAGATATTCTATAAGTTCAAAAGACCGGGAGCCATTGAACAGCTATGGATGGATACATCGGAAAAGGGAATAGAGCTTACAGTCAATAATATAGTAAGGATTGTGAATCAGATAGGACCTGATGATGAAAGACTTAATGAAGTGTTTAAAAGGATAGATCATGAACATGGACAGGATAATGAGGCAGTAAGCAAAAGAAGAAAGTTTGAGCCTTTTAAGAAGCTTGGTACATATAAGGTTTTCCAGTCGCATTCATTTATAGATATTACGAATCTATCTATGGAAGATGCATATAAGAAAGCAGTTAATTATATTTATTCCTGGATAAGCTCAAGATTTTCAGAAGTATTTGATGATATGCCGGAAAGTGTTGATTCATATGAAAACGAAAGTCCTGGATACAGAGTGTCAATAAAGTATAACCCAGACAGATTATATTTTAAGCAGATAACATCACATCTTGATTCTAAGATTCCAAACCGGTTATGGATATCAGTGGCATCTATCGAAAAGAAAGATGATAAGCTGGTGTTTGATGTCAGCAACGAGTATGCCGAGCCAACAGATAAATACAGGGATAATGAAAATATATTATTCAGCCGTCCGAATTTCTATGGAGAGATAGCAGATAATATAGGTATATGTGATATAGAACGATTAAGACAGAATGTTAAAGGCATAGGGGATGCCAAAGATTATGATGTGTTAAAGAATCTTATAGCAGATAACAACAGGGAATTCCCAGTAGTTGTATTTGTTGCATCGGATGATTACTGGGTTGAGAAGTTTGATGTTGATTATTTTGCATATCTGGTCGGATATTATGCGCATATTAAAAGAATAACTACAGAGGAATTAGCAGAACAGTTTGCAAAGGATTATGACCTTGATGAAGATGAATACAGAGATTCAATAACTGTGTTCTATCCAGGAAAAGATCCGGTTACAAGTTATAAGTCTCATATACTTAACACGACATTTGAGGTTATTAAGATAGAAAAGAAAAAATACTGGAATGAAAACGGCTGCAGGGCATTCAGACGTCAGCTTGTTTCTGATATAAGAGAAAATAACGTTGTTAAGTAATATAAATAAGTATAAATACAGTTTTATAAGCAGCCTGTAATAATTTTATTTTTGGATAGTGCAATGAGAAGGATATAAGTATATGGAGAGTTCTGTAGTTGAATCAGAGTTGGAGTATAGCGAATTAGACCGCTATTATATGTCAATGCCAGATGGTTATGTTATAGTAAAAATACCATCGGCAGATTCCAGGATGGAAGATTGGGATATAAAATACGTTAATCAGAAGCTTGCTGATTATATGAATATAAGCAGGGAAGATATGCTTAAAGGTACTTATGGCAATATATTTTCATATAAAGATAAAACTTTGAAAGAGTTATATGTTAATGTGGCGTATCACGGAGTGCCAATGGAAACTGAGATATATAGCAGTGCAGCCAAGAAATATTTCGGGGTCACAGCATATCAGTTCGCTGTGGGATATTTTGCATGTCTTGTTAAGGACATAACGCAGATGCGTTTGTATCAGGCAGCAGTATCAAGTACACTTCAGGCATATTATGAGGTATATCATGTTAATCTGTCAGAAGACTATTGTCAGATGATATATCCTGATTATTGGGGCTCTGATGAGACATTAAGATACTCAGGTGAGATAATACGAAGAATCCTTCAAAAGATAATATGTGATGACCAGGATACAGATGTGGCACAGCTTATAAGCATAGATAACTTGAAAAAAGAACTTAAAGATAAGGATGTTGTTGAATTCAGGTATAAAAGGGAGATAGGGGAACATCTTTACAAATGGTGTCTTGTAAGTTTTATTGTAGAGGAAAGATGTGAGGATACACCAGTTTGCGTAACTATGACTATAAGAAATATAGAAGACGTATTAAAAAAAGAAATGGAACAGCAAAAACTCATAGAAGAAGCACTGGCACAGGCAGAAAATGCCAGCCGTGCCAAAGGAGAATTCCTTTCAAATATGTCACATGAAATACGCACACCTATGAATGTCATTCTTGGTTACACTTCTATTGCAAAGAAAAATATAACAGACAAAGATAAGGTTAAAGATTGTATAGACAAGATAAAATCTGCTGGAAACCATCTTGTAAGGCTCATTAATGAAATTCTTGATGTTTCCCGGATAGAGAATGGAAACATCAGTATAGAGCATAATGAATCTGATATATGTGAACTTATTAATAATTTCTACAATATAATGGTTATGCAGGCATCAGATAAGAATCAGCATCTTGCCTTGGATATATCAGATGTTAAACATAAACATGTTTACATGGACTGGCTGCGTATTAATCAGGTTCTTATCAATATAGTAGGAAATGCGATAAAGTATACTCCAGAAGGTGGTCATATCAGTATTGATATTAAAGAGATAGAAAAAGACAATAGATGTTATGGTGATTATGTATTTACGGTTTCAGATGATGGAAAAGGAATTGCAAAAAAAGATTTACCATATTTGTTTGATAAGTATACAAGAGGTGCATATGGCCATGATTCAAGTATAGAGGGAACAGGGCTTGGGTTGTCAATAGCTAAAAGAATAGTTGAACTTATGAATGGAACCATAAATGTGCAAAGTACAGAAGGTTGTGGAACAGAGTTCACTATTACTATACCTATGGAATATGTTGCACAAGACAGTATTAATCATATTTATGCAGAGCCATATGCTGGAAGTTCTGTTAATAATAAGAATGAATATTCAGATAATAATGTCAGTTCAGATATTAATCGTCATATTGAACATAAAGAAGATAATAATAACACAGACAACCGCAGAAGTCTGTCGGATATAAAAATAATGGTTGTTGATGATAATGAGTATAACAGGGATATTGCAACAGAAATATTACGTGATAGTGGTGCAACAGTAATTGAATGTTCTAATGGGGCAGATGCAGTAAGATATATAGAAAAATCAGATGCGGATAATGTTGATATTATTCTTATGGATGTTAGAATGCCGGGTATGGATGGATTTGAAACAACCAGGATGATAAGAAACATAGATAATAAGGATAAAGCATATATTCCGATAGTTGCCATGACAGCAAACGCATTTGAGGAAGATAAGAAAAAAGCTGCTGATAATGGAATGGATGGACATATATCAAAACCTTTTGATGTAGACACATTTGCAGAGACCGTATTAGGTTATGTTAATATAAAAATATGAATATAAAACATGCAAATAAAACAAGGGAAACTTGTTGACATATGGCATTAAGTAGGGTACGATTTAGTGTATTAAAGTTATAAATTATTCACGTGGTAGTGAAGTGAAATGGAGAATTGAAACATGAAGACTTTTACTAATAGTAAAACGATAAGACGTATGTTACTTGTGCTTTTAATGTGTTCACTTATAGCAGCAACACTTACAGCATGTGGAGGTAAGAAAAAACAGTCTGGTATAACTACATTTACAGTTGGTTTTGATGCTGAATTTCCACCATACGGATATAAGGATGATAATGGCGAATATGTAGGATTTGATTTGTCATTAGCACAGGAAGTGTGTAACCGCAATGGCTGGGAACTTGTAAAGCAGCCAATAGACTGGGATTCAAAGGATATGGAACTGGCATCAGGAACTATTGACTGTATATGGAACGGTTTTACTATGAATGGCAGGGAGTCAGATTATACATGGACAACTCCTTATATAGATAATTCACAGGTTGTTATTGTTAAGTCAGGTTCTTCTATAAACAAGTTATCAGATCTTGCAGGAAAGGTTGTTGTTGTACAGTCAGATTCATCAGCCCTTGCTGCATTTACAGGTGAAGATGCAACAGAGGAGAATCTTGCACTTGCTAAGAGTTTTGCATCACTTCAGCAGGTTGGAGATTACAATGCAGCTTTTATGAATCTTGAATCAGGTTCAGTAGATGCGATATGTATGGATATGGGTGTTGCAAAGTATGAGCTTGAGGCAAGAGGAAGTCAGTTCCGTATGTTATCAGAACAGGTATCAAAGGAACAGTATGGTATAGGCTTTAAGCCTGGTAATACAGCGTTAAGGGATACTGTACAGGAAACACTTTATGATATGCTTGCAGATGGTACATTTGAGAATATTGCAAAGGACTGGGGACTTGAGGAAAGTATATGTTTAAGTGCAGACAATAAGGTTAATGATGTTGCCGAAGATAAGAAGTCAACAGGTTTTATGAGTGATTTCGCAGATGTTGTAGGTAAGCTTGCAAGTGGTATGCTTGCAACACTTATGATATTTGTTCTTACATTGGTATTCTCACTTCCTTTAGGTATGCTGCTTATGTTTATAAGAATATCAAAGATTAAAGTGGTAAGATGGATTGCCAAGATATACATATCCATCATGAGAGGTACGCCTCTTATGTTACAGTTACTTGTTGTATTCTTTGGACCATATTATATATTTGGAATATCGTTATCATATAGTTACAGATTCTATGCAGTTATTATAGGATTTGCTTTAAACTATGCAGCTTATTTTGCAGAGATATTCAGATCAGGTATAGAAGCTATACCTGTGGGACAGCATGAGGCAGCTTCTGTTCTTGGATATACCAAGAGCCAGACATTTGTAAGAATAGTGCTTCCTCAGATGATGAGAATAGTGCTTCCACCTGTAACTAATGAAGTAATAACTCTTGTCAAAGATACATCACTTGCGTTTGCGCTTGCATATACAGAGATGTTTACTCTTGCCAAGCAGATTGCAGCAGCTAATGCAAGTATAATGCCACTTTTCGTAGCCGGAGTATTCTATTATGTATTCAATTTTGTAGTTGCATGGGTTATGGAAACAATAGAAAAGAAGATGCGTTATTATAAGTAGTATAAGAATTAGCGGTATTAGTATGAAGAATGGATTTTCACATACAGTATTTGCACCTATACATATATTGTGCCAATAATTTATGTGTCAAAATCACAGAAATGAGGATTAATATGAATTTGCTTGAAATGAAACATGTTAAGAAAACATTTGATAATCTTGAAGTGTTAAAGGATATATCAATAGAAGTAAAGGAAGGCGAAGTTGTAGCTATTATCGGCCCATCAGGTTCTGGAAAGTCAACATTCTTAAGATGCGCTACTCTTCTTGAAACTATGGATGAAGGAACGCTTGCTTACTGCGGAGAAAGTGCAACTTTAAACGAATCGGGTCCTACACAGTATGTGGATAAGAAAAAGTTACATGAGATTAAGAATGATTTCGGTCTTGTTTTCCAGAATTTTAATCTGTTTCCACATTTTTCGGTGCTTAAGAACGTTATAGATGCACCTATTAATGTACAGAAAAGAGATAAGGATGAGGTTATAGCAGAAGCAAGGGAGCTTCTTAGGAAAGTTGGACTGGAGAATAAGGAAGACAGTTATCCTGGTCAGTTATCAGGAGGCCAGCAGCAAAGGGTTGCCATTGCAAGAGCCCTCGCGATGAATCCAAAGATGCTGTTCTTTGATGAACCAACATCAGCACTAGATCCAGAGATAACAGCAGGTATTCTTAAGCTTTTAAGAGCTCTTGCCGATGAGAAGATGACTATGGTTATAGTTACGCATGAGATTGCATTTGCAAGAAATGTGGCTGACAGAGTTATATTCATGGATGGCGGTGTTATTGTGGAAGAGGGTAAGCCTGAGGATGTCATAGATAATCCTAAGAGTGAAAGAACGAGAAGCTTTTTACAAAAGATGGCATAATAGCTGTATTGTGTGAGCTGGTTCTATAGATATTATATTATCGTGTTATGTGTCAATTATTTGTTGATACGTTATATAACTACAATATATAAGTTCAATAATTAGGCATACCGGGTTGTTGCAATAGGGATTAAAGGACTATATAGATTACTGTTTAGTTAAATTACTGTTTA
>DJDY01000200.1 GCA_002435585.1 Lachnospira sp. UBA5912 | reverse complement strand
AGATGATTTTAATGAACCAATCACTGATACGGCTCGAAGTATTCTTGATGGACATATTATGTTATCAAGGAAGTTAGGACATAAGAACCATTATCCGGCAATAGATGTTCTTCAGAGTATATCAAGATGCATGAGCCAGATAGTTACCAAAGAACATAAGAAAGCAGCAGGTCGTTTGAAAACAGTACTTGCGACATATAATGAAGCGGAAGACCTTATAAATATTGGTGCATATAAGAGTGGTTCTAACAGAAATATAGATTATGCCATATATAAGATAGATGCAGTCAACCAATTCCTTATGCAGCAGACAGATGAAAAGTTCTCATTTGAAGAAGAACTACAGGCACTTATGAAGCTATTTGAGGATTATGATGATTTTGAAGCAGGAAAACTCAAGCTTGGAGGTCAGTCTGGCGGACAGGGGCAGCAAAGACGGTGACAATTAGTATTCTTGTTTCTAAATATGCCAGATACATGTATCTGGATAATGATATTTTTGGTACTAATATCATCAGTGTTATGCTGGCACAATGAAGCAATGTAATATATAATATATAAAGAAAGACAAATATATGGCTAAATTCGTATATGGAATGCAGAATATACTTAACATTAAAGAGCGTATGGAAACACAGGCAAAGACTGAATATGCTCAGATGCTTGGTGTATTACATGACGAAGAGAACAGAATGCAGAGCATAGTTGATACATTAAATTCATACAAAGCACAGGCAAAGGCACTGGCATCAGGTGTTTTGGATATTGCTAAAATAAGGCGCTGTAATGAAGCTATAGAGATAACTGAGGAAATGGCAAAGAACCAGTCAGTCAGGGTGAAAATAGCAGAAAAGAATGTTGAAGCAGCTATGCAGAAGCTTACAGTTGCGGTTAAGGAAAGAAAAGTTCAGGAAAAACTAAAAGAAAAAGCTTTCGAAGAATTTTTACATGAATTAAACGCACAGGAGATGAAAGAGATTGATGAAGTTGTAAGTTTCAATTATAATAATAGAGAAGATGACATTGGATGATAGTGATAACTGATATTAATTGCTATCTATGATGCACAGATGAATTAATGGAGAACAGAGTGTTATGGCAAAGAAGAAATCCAAGGAAGAATTAGACATTGACGACAGCTTAGATATGGGCGAAGAATCGGAAAGCTCAGGTGGAAACAAGTTCCTTAATATACTGATTGTACTTATTGTTATTATCATATGGCTTGCTATATTTGCATTGCTTATCAAGATGAATGTTGGTGGTATAGGAAGTATGTTAAGACCATATCTTAAGAATATACCAGGTATCAATATGATTCTTCCAGATGCAACAGATGAAGAAGTATCTGAAGAGAATGGTGGAAAATACAAGAATCTGTCTGAGGCAATAGATAGAATTAATGAACTTGAAGCCCAGCTTGCAGATTATCAGAACAATGATTCGTCGGATTCATCAACTATAGCGGATCTTCAGGCTGAGGTTGCCAGACTTAAAGTGTTTGAAGAGAATGCACAATATTATCAGGATCTTAAAGATAAGTTCGACCAGGAGGTTGTATATGCAGACAATGCTCCTGATATAGAAAATTATAAGCAGTGGTATGAATCAATTGATTCGGATAATGCAGCCAAGTTATATCAGCAGGTTGTTAAGGACTTACAGGAGTCACAGCGTGTTAAGGATTGGGCAGAGGCATATGCTAAGATGGATGCTGATAAGGCAGCAGCTATTTTTGAAGAGATGACAGGAGATACCAATCTTGTCGCCAAGATACTTAACTGTATGACATCTAAGCAGAGAGCAGCAGTGCTTGCAGCGATGGATCCTGTTTATGCAGCTAAGCTTACAAAGATTACATATCCATAGAATGGTGAGGTGCTGTATTATTAATATTAAGCAGCATTACATAACAGAATACAGGTAACCCGGTCATATGTTAATCATATGATCTGTTACATATATTATGTCTAGGCGTAAGATATGTTGCCCAGACAGATGCATATGGCTTACAGCTTCATAAGGCTTACTGAGCGATTACAGACTGCCTTTTGATATGTCAGCCGGAAGCATCATTTATTAAATCAATAGAAGAAAGGAGGTAACAAGGCATGGTAAGTTCAGCAGTTATGGGAACGGCAACTGTTAATAATGTTTCAACAGCAGCGCTTTCACGAAGCAGTAATTCTGGTAAGGGTTCTGATTTTAAGTCTGTTATGGCATCTTCTCTTGCTAAGAATACCTCAGGAGCTAATGTTGGCTCATCTAATAATAAAACCGGAGTCATGGATTTAACTAAAAATCAGAATACTCAGGTTAAGAATGACACACAGAGTACAAAGGTTTCAGATAAAGCTGATAATAAGAAATCTGATGCAGTAAGTACTGTTGATAAGGACAAGCTTAATGATAAAATAAGTGATTCTGTACAGGATGTTAAAGAAGCTATTAAGGATGAACTTGATGTTTCTGATGAAGATATAGCTAAGGCCATGGAAGTTCTTGGAATGACAGTTAATGATCTTCTTTCAGTTGTCAAGGTTACAGAGCTTGTTGGAGAATTAACAGGTACAGATGCAATATCACTTATTACAGATGACAATATGTTAAACAAGCTGACATCTATTCTGAATGTTGTAAACTCATCACAGCAGGATATAGCAGATATGTTAAACATAGATGTTAACAATGTTTCTGATGTTATATCCACAATAAAAACGGATGATCTTCCTGCAAAAGAAACGGTTGTTACTGATACATCTGACGAAAAGGGTAAAACAGAAGAAAATTTTGCTGGGCAGCCTGAAGCTGTACAGGAAACATTAAGCGAATCACTTGCTAAGAAAATAACAGCGGATGGTTCAGAAAAACAGCATGCACAGACAGGTGAACAGAATCACAACACAGAAACCTATGGAAGTGTTGCTGATAATATGCTTCAGAGTGTATCCGAGAGTTTTGCTGATATCATAACAGAAGATACTTCTTATGTAAGTGAAGCTGATATAGTTAATCAGGTCATAGACCAGATCAAGCTTACAGCGGGTAAGGAAATGACAAGCATAGAGGTTATGCTTAATCCTGAAAGACTGGGAAGTGTACATGTTACAGTTTCGGCAAAGAATGGAATATTATCTGCACAGATAGCTGCACAGAATGAGCAGGTTAAAACAGCTCTTGAAAACCAGATGACAGCACTTAAGGAGAATTTCCAGAATCAGGGAATCAAGGTAGATGCAGTTGAGATTACAGTAATGACTCACCAGTTTGAAGCAGGACAGAATTTTGGACAGAATGAATCTGAAAGAAAACAGTCAGAGCGCAAGCTGAATAAGAAGCTTGACTTAAGTGACTACATGGATGACCCGGATGAAGATATAGATTCGGAAGAACTAAGAAAGAAAGCATCTATGCAGAATGGAAATAGCAGTGTTGAGTATACGGCATAATGTATGTCTGTATATTGGCATTAATATATGAAAGGAGATGATATTATGGCAGGAACAATAGATACAACAGGTGTGGCATCAAGCCAGATTATGAGTTCTACATCGAAGACATCTAATACCAAGAAATCTAACACACTTAATATGGAAGACTTTTTAAGTCTGCTTGTCGCTGAGATGCAGAATCAGGATCCACTTGAACCAACAAGTAATTCTGATTATATGGCTCAGATGGCTACATTCTCACAGGTAGAAGCAACATCAGAGATGAATGAAAGAGTGCTTAGCCAGACAGCATCCAACCTTATAGGTAAAGCTGTTATAGTAAAGACTGATACGAATAGTTCAGGATATGCCGGAGGCGTTGTTAACGGCTGGCAGGAAATTGATGGAACTATATATCTTGGAATCAATGGTAATCTATATGATATCAATGATATTGATCAGGTTATTGATAAAGATTACTATGAGAAGTGGAATAATGCTGGAAACAGTAATAATTCCAATACCAATACAGACAATAAAACTAAATAATGGATACTGTAAAAGGAGTGAAAGTATCCGGGCTTAGGTTAAGTTGATTATCTGATATATCATATATCAGGTGGAATGGGAGATTCATATGAATAATGTGATTAATAACAATATTAATTCAATTGAACGAATGGCCGAAGCTATCAGTAAGAGAAAGAAACAGGATGTTAATGCCACTTATGATGGCCCTTCATTTACTGAAATATTAAGTAGACAGAAGTCAATAGATGATCTTGTTACGGAAAGAGCAGACCACACAGCAGCAGCTGAACAGTTAAGATTTAGCAAGCATGCTGATGCAAGACTGACACAGAGAGCTATCAGACTTACTGACGAACAGATGACAAGACTTGAAGAAGGAACTAAAAAGGCATCTGATAAAGGAATCAAAGAATCCTTGGTACTAATAGACGACCTTGCATTCATAGTTAATACTGATAAGAAGATGGTTATAACAGCCATGAACCAGAATTCAAGTGAAGATAATATATATACAAACATAGATGGTGCAGTAGTTATATAGCAGGACCACTAAGGATGCTATTCATCTTGGAATGACGGAAAAGATGAACAAACATTGTCTGCATCATATGAAAATATGGTTAAGCAATATGGAGGAACAATATTATGATGAGAGCATTGTTCTCTGGTGTGTCAGGCTTAAAAGCACATCAGACAAGAATGGATGTTATTGGTAATAACA
>DJDY01000144.1:13888-29803 GCA_002435585.1 Lachnospira sp. UBA5912 | reverse complement strand
TGACTTCACTAAACAGTAATATTTCACACTGCTTAACCAATTCTTCAGGTTGTTCTACCTGTGGAAGAAGACCTGAGTGTTTTATGTGAACTGTTTCTATCGCACTGTTGAGAGAAGTGTATTCATTAATAGTTTCTATATCAAAATCATCACCATATAATATATATATACAATTGTTAAGTTCTTTAACAGCTTTTGCTATAGACACTGTTGTGTAGTGGCATTCAGTGCTTGAGAATAAATACTTGCTTGATGCGCCAGCAATATGAGCATTTTCATGGCATGAATTAAGATAATCAACAGGTACAAGATGGTCTGAAAAGACTTTATTAGCAAGTATTTTGTTTAATCTGTCTTTTCTTACACATATATTATATATAGTTGTGCCAATTACAGGTATGGAAAGAAGCTTTCTTCTTATATTGGAACGCTTTCCAGGAACAACCTTTGCCATTGAAATTGATTCAGGATTAATAAGTAATATGTTTTTATATAATGAATTTTTGGTGTAAGCTGCACCGATTGCAACAGGTGCTGAATTACCAGTTGCTATTATATCTGTAGGTTTTCCAATAATATTTGTTATAAAATCATTAATCAATTGAATATACATATAAGTTGTATATGTAATATGTGGTTTATCGGAATGCCCACATCCAAGCAAATCGATTACATAAACATGATGATTGACAGAGAACCGTTCAACTACATTATTCCATTCATAACCAGAGCTGTAAGAGTTAAGGTCATGAACAAGTAATAAAGGTGAATCGGATTCGTTGCCATAAGTTGAATATGCAATGCTTCCGAATTTCCAATTATATTTTTTTTCTGACATATTTACATATGTGTAATTGTTTATGGTTGCTGACTTAAATATAAATTTGTTAATAATATGAGTTGTAGTTATAACAGCTGTGCCCATGCCAGCGGCTAATCCTAATTTCTGCCATTTATTCATATATATTCTCCAATTCTGTTTGTTTTGCGTATGTAGTTAATATAAAAAAATAACATTAAAAAGTTAATGTTAAAAGACTGATATTAAAAGGTTAATGTTAAAAGACTGATATTAAAAGGTCAACATTAAAAGTTTAAAATAAAGTAGTAAGTCAGTAATTATTATAAGCAAAAAATATATCAATAATATTTACTTAGTTTCACATGCTTTTTATTTTTGATTTATGCATCTTTTGTCATTACATAATATTATAGTCTATAAGATAAAAAGTGGCAATCACATATATTTTAATGAACTAACTTTTATGAGTATATTTTTATGAGAACCTTTTACTTATATTGACACCACTTTACAACTTTATAAATAATAGACTTGTTGCCAAACCAGCCGTTTTAAAGCCTTTATCATAGCATTTGATTTTATGTGCGTTTCGATATTTTTCACGAAAGTGGCATAAAATATCTGGCTGTGGATACCCTGACTTATCTCAAAACGAAAATCCTGTACACTTTCTTTACGGTATTCGGCAAAGTGTTCATCCTGATAAGGCAGAATTTTCATGGCACAATAACTGATATTGATTAGATTGACCATCATCTCAATGCCTTTGCAGCTGCGCACCATATAACTGCACAAAGACCAGAAAGTTTTCTGCTCATAATAGCTGATTTCAATGTTCCAGCGGAATGAGTACAAGAACAGCGGAAGATATTTTTTCCAGTCAGTTCTGGTCTGGTTAAATGCATTTTCCTCCACAAGAGCACACAGAGCCTGCAAATCTTTTGGAAAAATGGTGCTGAAAAACAGTCGCTTTGTACCATTTTCTTTGCTTGTGGCAGTGACGTAGGCAAGAACTTCACGGCAGCCGAAAATTCTGGTGATAACCCTGCGGACACCTGTATAGTAGCCGCCTGTTTTTTCGTTTGAAAGGGTAAAGTCATTTTCAACAGAAAGCCTTCTGCCATGTTTTGCAGGACGTCCTCTGCGACCGGTACGTGCAGGTGCCAGTTCGTACATTACAGAATCAATTCTTGCATTACCAATGAGGTCAAGATTTGGATATTCATCAACAATGGATACAAGATTCTGCTTTGTATACCAGCTGTCACACAGAATGATGACATGCTCTTTTTCATGGAATTCAGGCATTATCTGCTGTATCATTGATGCTGCAAGTTCCAGTTTGGACTCTTTTTTCTGCCACATGCGGTATCCAAGCGGGATGGAAAGATAGGAATTCTTTCCATTATTAAACACAGGCACGCAAAGCATTATGCTTACAAAACAGTGTCCATTCAGGTAATTAGAGCCATTATGTGCAGCATGGTCAAATAATTTTGAAACATTTTCAAATCTGGTACCAGACTTGGGCACCATTGTATCGTCAACGCACAGGAATACCGGAAATGCTTTTAATGAATCAGGTATCAGTTTCAAGGCGGTTTTTGCAGTGACATTCATAAATCTTGAATAATCTGCTTTTGCATATGAGCAGGCATAATAAAATACATTCAGTGACTTCTTTGTTATTCCAGATAAGAAATGCTTATACAGAAAACGTATTGAATGTGCTGTTTCCAATGCCAGAATTGAAAGCACCAGTAAAAACAGGGTATCTGCTGTTGGAACAGAAAAAGTTTCAAAATAATCAAAAAAATAATTATAAAGTCTACCAATTAGTGTTTTTTCGTTGTATAATGATTTTGTCGTATAGGGTCACTTTCCTTTGTAATGGTTTAGGCAAATTCATTATACATCAGAAAGCCCTGTACGGCATTTTTTTATGCAAAAAAAGTTGTAAAGTGGTGTAAAGAAAATAAAGCTTCCTAATTTTAGGTGCTATGAAACTGCTGAGATTGATTTTCATAAGCAGCTGACTGTTATTGTTGGAAAGAATGGATCTGGTAAAACAAGCATATTAGAGGCAACTGCTATTGCGCTTGGAACATGGTTTGCAGGTTTTAATAATATTACTGGAAAGAGTATTAATAAAACAACTGATCCATTAAGAAAAGCTTATGTTATAGGAACTACTGATGATGTTCAGCCTCAATTTCCGGTGGAAATCGAAGCCTGTGCTAGAATTAAAGAGTCAGATGTTGAAGATATTAATTGGAAACGAATGGTTAATACACCAACAGGTACAATGACAACAAAAGAAGCTAAAGAACTGATAGATTACGCATATGGGTATCAGAAGGAAATAAGTGAGGGAAATGTTAATATTCAATTACCAGTAATAGCATATTACGGAACTGGAAGATTATGGGATTATCATAGACAGAAGAAGGTTGATGTATTTAAAGTAAGCTCAAGGACTAATGGATATATTGACAGTCTTGATGGAACAGCCAATGTTAAACTTATGATGGAGTGGTTTTTGAATAAAACTATTAGTAAATATCAGCGCCAGGAAGAGAATATAAAAGAAAACCCTGAACTTGACACGGTATATCTTGCTATGGAAAAATGTCTTAGCATGTTATCTGGTTATAAGGACGTGAGAATAAGGTATAACATGAGCACGCAGGAGCTGGATGTATATTATTCACAAAGTGATGGACAAAGAATGAGAATACCACTTAATCAACTAAGTGATGGTTATAAAGGTACTATTAGTCTTGTGGCAGATATAGCATATAGAATGGCAACACTGAATCCACAGTTAGGTATAGATATTCTTGAGAAGAGTGATGGTGTAGTGCTTATAGATGAAGTTGACTTACATCTTCATCCTGCATGGCAGCAGAAAGTGTTGTATAATCTGACAGACATATTTCCTAAGGTGCAGTTTATTGTCACTACACATGCGCCATCAGTTATTAATTCTGTCAAGAAAGAAAATATCCGCATGGTGAGTGATGGCGAAGTTATAGAGACGGATAATCAGGTATATGGTAAGGATATTAATTCAGTATTAAAGGAAATAATGCAGGTTGATGAACGACCAGAGAATTTCATAATGCTATTTGATGAGTTCTATAAAAAACTCAGTGAAAATAAATATTCAGAGGCTGAAAAAATATTAGACGAACTGGAACAGATGAGAGGTAGTCACGATCCAGAGATAGCGCGATGCAGGGTTAAGTTAAAACTGGAGAATATTCGGAGAAAATAATATGATAAAAATCGTAAAAGGAGACGAGCCGGAGGAACTAAAAAAATTAAGAAAGACGGCAGAAGATCGGGGATTAAATCCTAAAGAATCTTATGAATTATTAAATGCGGATAAAAGATTAAAGAAAAAAATCAAGAAAGCATTAGTTAAAGAGCAAGGGGGATTGTGTGCATATTGCATGTGCAGAATACCTAGAGATGATGTTGAAGCTGGTATTGCACCTATAACAATAGAGCATTATATACCGAGGAATCCAGAAGATGGAAGAGATATAGGTCAGGGATTAGATTATAATAATTTATTGGCTGTGTAACGGTAATAGAGCAGCCAAAGGAATCAGAAATGAAAATGATTTAACTTGTGATGCACATAGAAAAAACACGGAATTTATAAAGGTAAATCCATGTGTTTCAGAAACGTTGAATACAATATTTTACACTTTGGATGGGAAAATAGATGCAACGGATGCTGATGTGAAAAAAGATTTGACAGAAACTTTAAATCTGAATTGTAAAACGTCTCCTTTAATTAAGGAAAGAAAAGCTGTATTAGATGCCTTGATAGATGAGTTAGGTGTATTACAGCCAGATGAATTGATGTCATATTGTAATGAAGTATTATATAATTTAAACAATGAACGGGATGTAAAAACCCCTTATGTGGAGGTATTATTATGGTATCTTGAATCAATATTAGAACAGTAATCAACATCACGGAGGATAAGACTCAATGAGCAGAATCGTAATATATGGAATAGGAAGTTTATTAAACAATATAAAGCCAAACATAGTATGGAGCAACATAGCTGCTGTTATAGTCGGTAAGGACATGGCTGATAACTGTGAGAATATAACTGAATTCAGTAAAAGAGATATACCGGTTATATACGAGACAGAGTTATCAGGTGCTGATGCGTGTAGTCTTAGTGAACTTGTAGATTATGATTATGTAGCTATTATGTGTGATGGAGTGTTTGAAGATATCAAGAGATGCCTTATGTTTAAGTATGGCATAGGCGAAGAAAGAATCATATCGTGGGCAGAGTTGTTAGATTCGCCGTATACATATAATGCAACAGCTATATATTTTTATGATGAATGTATTCAGATGCATGAGGCTGAGGGTGTTCTGGATTGTACCATTCAGGGGATAGTGAATTATCATCCAGCAAGCTATTGGAAGAGTAAGATGTCATATCTTGATAGGCTGCTTGTTAATGATAAGAAGACAGATTGTAAGGATATGCCAGGTTGTTCAGAGTCGGATCTATATGGATATGATAATGTGTATACAGATATAGATGGTTGCACAAAGGATTATGACATTATATTGCTTGATAGTGAAAGGATGATGAATGTATTCTCACATATGGAGCTTGTTAATAAGGCGCGTTATATTATACTTTCAACACCATATTTTAACTATAAGGGTGACAGCTGTCTTGGTTTTAAGAACTTATTTGAGTCACTAGGTATGAAGTGTACATATTATAAGAGACTTTCTGTTATCATGTGGGTTCTTGAACCTGGAGCATTATCTGTGTGCAGTAATCCCTATATGTATGTTGTTATGCATAAGCCTTATAATGTTAAAAGAGATGATATGTATATACCGATATGTGTAGGTGGTAATTATAATAATCCAGAGTATATCAATGATAGTACAGGTGATAATATAGCATATCTAAATAACAAGATTAATGAGTGTACTGCCATATATTGGATATGGAAAAACAGAAGGACGGAATATGTAGGGATAAGTCATTATAGAAGATATATGCTTAACAACAATCAGAAATATGTTGAGAATATATTAGACAATGAAACCGTGATAGAGAAACTTAAGAGTGCCGATATATTGTTATGCGAGCATACTACTTTCAACAGTACATTACAGGAACAGATTAAGAATAATATACAGCCAGAGGCTTATGATTGTGGTTATATGAAGGTAAGAGAAGCACTTATAAAGGCACATCCAGAAGACATAGATGTCTTTGATTATGTTATGGGATTACATTATTTTTATCCTTGCAATATGTTTGCCACAACGTGGAGTGTGTTTGATGAATATTGTGAATGGTTGTTTTCATTTATTATAGATGCAGCAAGGAATATAGATGTGTCTGGATATGATGCGTATAGTAAAAGGGTTATAGGCTTTTTGGCTGAGAGAATGATGACTGTGTGGGTTATTAAGAAGGGGCTTAAGGTAGAAGAGGTGCCATATATAACAGTGGATCAGGCATAATAATTAATAAAATCAGAAGCATAATTAATAGACTGGAGAATACATAATGAGTAATAATATATCTAACACATCATTAGATAGACACAATATTTCAAATAGTGAATCAGGCAATCAATCTGATATTAAGTCAAATAAGGAATCGAACAACCAATCAGATATTGAATTGAATAACGCATTTAATGATACATTAAAAGATATATCAACAGATATATCTGTAGATGCAATCATATCGGAATTCCCCAAGGCAGCTTTGTTATGGTACAACTTTAAGAAGGATTCGGATATATTATATATTTATGATAACAAGAAGAATAGTGCCATAGAAGAGTTGCTGACAAATATTAGCAGACATGTTGATGTGGTATCTGTATCTGATATGTCAGATAGCAATAATAATCAGAGAAGAACAGGCTATGATTACATAGTTGGTATAGATGTGCTGGAGAAATGTGATAATCCACATAAGCTGTTAAGTATGTTAAAAGCATTGCTTAAGCCATCAGGAAGGTTATTGCTTGGCTGTGAGAACCGCCTGGCTATTAAGTACTTCTGTGGTGAGAGGGATCCGTACACTAATCATAGCTTTGACGGAATAGAGAATTATAGAGGTATGAAGCAGGCTGATAAGAAGGAGATATCAGGAAAGTGTTACTCTGGTGCAGAGTTAAGAAGCATGCTTGATGAAAGTGGACTTGAGAATCATAAGTTCTATGCGGTTATGCCCAATCTTAAGGAAGTACAGCTGGTTTATGCAGAAGGATATAATCCACAGGAGGAGTTAGCTATAAGATATTTTCCTGTATATGATCATCCAGAGTGCATATTCCTTAACGAGGAGTATCTGTATACAGACCTTGTTAAGAATGGAATGTTTCACGCAATGGCTGATGCATATATTATAGAGTGCAGCATGGATGGCACTTATGATGATACACAGCACGTTACCCTGTCGATGGACAGGGGAAGAGAGAATGCGCTGATTACTGGTATATGCAGCTGTGAGGGTAATGGAAAGCTGATTGATAATATTTATAATGAGGGAGAAATGCCACGAAAATGCATGTCTGTATATAAAAAGGCTATATATGACGAAGGCATAGTTAAACTTAAGCAGATGCAGCATAATCATGATGAACTAAGAAGCAGAGGAATACAGGTTGTTGATTCTTATATAGATGGTGATAAGTTTATTATGCCATATGTTGATGCACCGGTTGCAATGATAGCACTTAAGGAACTGGCTAAGAATGATAAGGAAGAATTCTATAAGGCTATAGAAGATATGTACGAGCTTATATTAGCCTCATCTGACCATACAGATATTATATCAGATAAGGATAAGAACAGTGCTAACGGCAGGGATTTAGGTATCATTCTAAAAAAGGGTTATATAGACATGGTTCCGCTGAATTGCTTTTATGATGTAAGCAGGAAGAATCCAAAGGACAGATACATATATTATGACCAGGAGTTTTACATAGAGAATTGTCCTGCAAAGGCTATTCTGCATCGTTCTTTGTCTTTAATATATGATGGAACAGACAGTGAATTCGAGCAGCTTATACCAAGAAAAGAGATAATGGACAGATTCGGACTTACAGAGTGTGAGGATATATGGTCACGGATGTCGTCTAAGTTTACGCAGAAGCTCCGTAACCAGGCAGAGCTGGAAACTTATTACCGCAACAGGCGTGTAAATAGCAGAAATCTGTATACGAACAGGGAAAAGATTAATTATGATGCTAAGACTTATCAGGATATGTTTGTTGATATATTTAAAGGGCTTGATGATGAAGAAGATAATCAGAGAAAGAAGCTTGTATTGTTTGGCTCAGGTATATTTACAAACAGATTCTTAGATGAATTCGATGGCTGTTATGAAGTATATTCGGTTATTGATAATAACAGTTCTAAGTGGGGAACGGATATTAAGGGGATTCCTGTTAATTCACCAGATATATTAAAGCAGATACCAGCAGAAGAGCTGCATATTATTATATGTATAAAGAAATATTATGGGGTTGCCAAGCAGTTAAATGATATGGGGATAATGTCATATCATATATATGACCCAGGTAATGATTATCCTAACAAGAGAAGGGATAACATGAGAAAGAGAATGCTTCAGGCGGAAGTTGTAAAAAATGCGGAAGATTTGGAATGTGTAACATCAACATCTTGTCAGAGTTTACAATCAGGCGCAGGTAAAGCTTCACGTAACAGCAAGCCTTATAATGTCGGTTATATAGCGGGGGTATTCGACTTGTTCCATATTGGTCATCTTAATATGTTCAGAAGAGCAAAGGAATTATGTAACTATCTTATAGTAGGTGTGGTATCAGATGAGGGAGTAAGGCTTAACAAGCAGGCAGAACCTTTCGTGCCTTTTGACGAGCGTATAGAGATGGTAAGGTCATGTCGTTATGTAGATGAAGCTGTTAAGCTTCCACTTAACTTTGCTGATACAGAGGATATGTATAAGGTGTATCATTTTGATGTGCAGTTTTCAGGAAGTGATTATGAACATGACCCATACTGGCTTGCAAGAAAAGATTTTCTTGAGAAGCATGGTTCAACACTGGTGTTCTTCCCTTATACACAGAGTACAAGTTCGACTAAGCTTAAGAAGGCTATTGATGCGAGAATATCACAGGAAAAATAAAATTTTGATATTAGGGAGTAATAAAGCATTTTAGGATGTTTTATCATTCCCTAATATTTGTTTGGTCGTTATGCAGTGCAATGTCGTTAATATATTAATATATATGACAAGAGTTGAAATTTAGTCATTATGAGGTGTATTGTCGTTCCATATAAGCTGCCCGTCAGGCTTTAAGCAGCCATATAATATTGCATTGAAGCTGTTACGTTCCTCATCACTATATTCAGCGGCGTTGTTAATTATAATATAATCGAATTCTTTGTCATATTGAGAAAAGTCGATATTGTCATAATCAGTATATGTTATATGAGCATCTTTTATAGTAAGCGGTATATAAGATGGATTGTTCTCGTAACCTACATATGTAAGCTTAGGACATATATAGTTTAGATGTGCATAGCTTGCACCATTGTGGGCGTTGATTTCAAGTAGTGCAAGAGGTTCATCTGTTGCATATATCATCTTAAATATATTTCCAATAGTGTTATTAAGTGGGTCAAATCCCCATTTTTTCCATATATAATCTCTATTTCGGCTGCATATATTTAATACGCTGTCAGAAGGAAGTACACCAAAACTCTGGCTTCCAGCGTGATATATAAAACTATTGTGGCATATATATAGTTTGTAACCAAGTTTTCGTATCTGCATAGATATATCATCATCATCATAGTAGCCAGGAGAGAGATTCTCATCTAAAAGGTTCGATTGGTCAAGTGCATGGCGTTTTAACAACATGGCAAATCCACAGATTATAGTACATTCTTCGTAGGCATTTTCCATAGGCACGTTATTAGCATAACCATATTTGGTGTAATCATCAAGTGATGTAAAGAATAATTCGCGGTATTGAAGTGCACCATTATAGTTGCATATAGCACCAGTTGCACCAGTCTCATCATCTTTATATAGTCCCATTCTTAACCAGAATAGTGAGTTAGGTGTAAGTCTTGTATCATTATTAAGCAGGAATATATCGTTATCCTTTTCAGAGTTAAGTATGCCGATATTACAGCCCTTAGGGAATCCCAGGTTTGTATTACTTTTTATAAGTATGATATCAGGCTGCTGTTCAAGCCAGTCTGTAACACCATCAGTCGAAGCATTATCTACAACAATTATTTCATAAGAAGGTTTATAACAGTAATTACGGATGCTTTCTATGCATTTCTGCATAAGATACATGCAGTTATATGATACGATTACTATGCTGACTGGTTTAACAGTAACACAGCCAGAGTCTTTGACAGCTGTCATCTTATCATGTATTTCCTGCTTTATATTGTCATCCTTACAGTGAAAGCAGGCATTTTCCAGGCATAGATAATATTGGTTAATGTTAGTTGTTTTATATTGCTCTGAGAGCTCAAGATATATCTTATATTGTTCATAAGGGTCGATATCATCAGGAAGCTCGGCGTTATTTACAGATGTGTGGTTGGATATTTCTATAGAATAATTAATCATCCGGTCTATAAAGCTTACTGTTTCATTCCGATTAAGTCCAGCATCTGGAATGATAGAACAATAATTGCATAGCCGGTTATATTCAATTGTATCTTTTCCTATGGCAACAGAATATTCTGCAATAAGAGCATCTTTTATATCTCTTATTGGTACGTCATTTGTAGCCATGGCATTATTTAAAACGGCATCTTTAAGCTTTATGAGTATTTCTTTTGTGTTCATACTAATCCTCATTTCTGTGCGTGTCTTTTATTACATGTAGTAAGATAATAATTCATTTGTAGATTTTATTCAAGAATAAAGGCTGAAACAAACAGTTGAAATATGTTATACTTTAAACATGTATTAATTATGTGGTGTGTCTTACTATCTTAAGGATAATGAGAGTGCATATATATATTTCCATCAAGAGAATTACAGGTACTGGCAGAAAAATATGATTATGTCAATGCATGGAGATATATTTTTTTAAGGATAAGTTGAATAGAAGGCAGGAAATTATTATGAGATTAATAGCATTTGGTCAGGCAGCAAGCTGGAATAATACACTTGAAAAATTGCAAAAAAATAATGTAGCAGCTTCAATAGCTGGATTATCAGATGTATGTCTTGGCGATTATGCATCATCAGATGTTACCTATTCGTTAAGTGAATTGTTAGAAATGTATAAGAAAGGTGAGATAGATGGTGTATTGCAGACAGAACCGGAAAATACATATTATACCAATATTTTAAAACAAATTGGAATTAACGATATTTATATAATTCCAGAGGATATAGTTAATTATGGCTGTATTGCAAGATATTCTGAAGTGGGGCCTGTGCTTAATCAGATTGAGTTTCATCTGGCGGATCATTGTAATCTTAATTGTCGTGGCTGTGCGCATTTTTCTAATCTGGTTACGAATCCGGTATATGCTGATTATGAGCAGTTTAATAAAGATATACATAAGCTTTCAGAGTATTTTTCTCAGATTAAAACCATATATCTTCTTGGAGGTGAACCTTTACTGAATAAAGATATTGGTAAGTTTATAATATCAGCAAGAGATGCATTTCCATATGCATGTATAACTGTTGTTACTAACGGAATATTACTACTATCGATAACGGATGTGCTGATTCAGATAATCAAAGATAATGGTGTTTTAATATCAATATCTGATTATGAATGTCTTGATAATGACAAAATTATCAGATTCGTAAAGAACCATGGATTAAATGCAGAGCTGAGGCTGGAAAAAGAGAGTTTTGCTAAGCATATAAATATTAATGGGGATTCAGACGAAAAAGTGATATTTAATCAGTGTATGAGAAAAAATTGTACTTTTTTATCTAAAGGAATGCTGGCTGCATGTTGTACGCCGTTCCTGAATAAATATTTTAATGAAAGATATAATGAAAAGCTTCCAGAAATGAACAGAAATGATTGTATAGATATATATGAACCAGGAATAGATGGATGGAAGATTAAGGACAGGCTTATTCAGCCAATGGAGTCATGTAGATATTGTGGTGAAGATGAAGCTTTTAAATGGGGAATATCTAAAGAACCTATTAAGAAAAGTGATTGGTGTTTATAATAAAACAAGTAATATTAATCTTATGGAATTAATATGAGTTAGATGTGTTATTAAACCGAGAGGGTGTTTTACTCGTTTTATCCTCATAGAAGTTAATATAAGTTTGAGATGTTGCGGCTGTCGCAATAGGAAAAACTATATCATATATATTTTTCCCAGTTGTTCTATGTATTGCATGAATAATTCTTAATGCGACAGCCCCTTTTTTCTTAAATGTTTTGTTTGTATCGTGATAAGAATCAATGCAACATGTATGCATATTCTTTCATAAATATTTTCCTGGTGTCATAATAAGAATCCAGATTCATTATTCCATCATCATGAAAGCACCATGCACGGACAGAAGGCGGAATTATAATATCATAATTATTTTTTCTGAATTCAAAGCTTTGTGATATATCATAGAAATCCCAGCCGGTAAATATATCTTCACGCCATGGTATATCGTATTGTGTAATCATTATAAAACCATCAATAGCTTCGACAGATGTTGAATGTTTTATATCTTCAAGGACAGAATCAGTAGTGTGATATATATTGTTGGCAATAAAATGACCTATACGCCATCCAAACCACATAATACACGTCCTTGGAAGCTTTTTAGAGCCAACCATTCCTATCATACCAGTATGAGGATTGTGAAATTCTTTCAAAATATCAGATAAGATATTCTTATTAAGTATAAATACATCCTGATGAAGGTATATTTTATATTTGGCATTAGATGAAAGCATTGCTCTGTTATAGCCGGATGTCATGGAAGCAGCATTATGGACTACTATAATGTCTATTGTATAACCATCAGGAATTATGAGATTGTTGATATATTTAATACATTCAGCCTCGTATTGTTCGTTGTTTGAACATATTATAAAACAGAATTTGGTAGCATCATATGCAGCATCATGATTCACATTGGCAACAACAGGTGTACAGTTATTCTTGGCGTTGGCAGTGTCAGATATATTACGCATATGATTATGAGATGACAATTCATTTTCGTAAGAACTACAATTTATTATAGCTGGCGTTTTATAGCCAGGAATATTAATTTCATTTCTATTATTGCTTTCATCATATTCATCAATATAATGTAATATACAATCCGTAACATATTCTTTGTTAAGTGAGGTTGTATTTATTAGTTGTTCAAGTGCAATGTGTGATATGGATTTATTATATATGTTAAGGGCTAATTGTTTAAGGGCTTTTTCTTTATCTACGTTATATTCTATATTAAGCAGTAAAAATTTATAATAAGTATTTTTTTTGATAACGCCAGATATATCCAATGTGTTTTTTAGATATAGTGAATCTGTTAAATTATTATTGAACTCATTAGCAGTTATATTGGCAGCTACAAAACAGTGGGCAATCTCAGGGATTTCCTTAAAAACTTTTATAATCTCGGGAGCAGTGAGAAATGTACAAAGTGTATATAATGAGTTGTCTGTGTTAATTGCCAGAAAATTATTAATTGAATCAGTTATGGATAGCAGTGATTCATCATATTCCTTGTGCCATTCTTTATCTTCATTGATAACTGCGTTAACATATTCTTCTGTATCAGAGGGTTGTTGTTTCATATATAGATTTCTCCATTTACTTTTTAAAGATATATTTTTTGATGATTTTTAAAAAATATTTTTTAGTTCGTTTAAGATTTCGTTTATATCGGCTCCTTGATTATATTGATTGATATAATCAGCAATAGCTTTATTCGAGTATGTTCCTTTGACACCAAAGTAAGGATTAGATGATATATCAGGTATAATCATATTAGTTACGGAACACATATAGCGGAAGAGTTCAATGGTTACAGGCATATGACGTGTATTCAAAAAACTAATTGTTTCGTAGCAGAACGAATGCAGGAAGTATAATTCCATTTCATGTATATATTTATCAATGCCAATATTGTTTTTGACATAGTTAAAGGTTTCCAGCTGTACGAACATGTGCTGGTATATAGTATCATAATTCTGCATATATGATAACATTGTTCCATCAGGATTACGGCGGTAATAATATAGAGGTTCATTTATCCTGCATATGATATTGGCAGTGTGTTTTATGGGGTGAGTGAACAGAGGTTCCTCATATGCAACACCTTCGGCAAAATGAAAGTGGTATTTATCATAATATGACTTTAGTATGAATTTGCATGTACAGCTCTCATTCAGATAATCATTGCCTATTATAAGCTGCTTTCTTTTTTCTTCGTTGTCACATATAAATGTGTTATATGTAAGCATATTTTTAGATTCTGGTATGCCTGCAAGGTCATATGAGAACTTTAGCTGTATAACATCAGCAAGGTTATCCTGAGCTATATTATATAAGTATTCAAGATAATACAAAGGAACGATATCATCGCTGTCAATAAAGCAGAAATATTCGCTGGAAACATAGTTATCAAGAGCAATATTACGACAGGTACCTTGTTTGAGGTTAGTATCGTTAAAAATAGCTATAATCGTATCAGGATATAGCCTTTCATAGTTTCTTATTATATCAGGTGTGCTGTCGGTAGAAGCATCGTCTATCAGAATAAGTTCGATATTATTTATTCCAATTGTCTGATTAATTATGCAGTCAAGAAACTGGGTAATATATTTTTCAACATTGTAGCATGGAGTTACAATAGAAACTTTCTTCATAGTCTTTCCTCTTGTTCATAAATGATATATACTAATAATAAGTTATTACACTATATAATTCAAGATGAAGAGCAGTTAAGTATAGGAGTACTTATACATAATTGCATTTATATTACAATAATTTGAAGGAATTTATTATAGTATAAGAATATGATATATATTATGTCAGGTTTTTAATTAGATAAATCAATGTTTAGTTAAAGATAATACAATAGTTTTAGGAGAATATATATATGAAAATCAGAAACGAGCAGAAAGTTCTTACTGGAGATCAAATAGCTGATCTTGTGTCTGAACTATTGGATGTGTATGATAAAGGTATTTTTAATGATAGCAGCGATGATAAAGAAAAATCGAAATATATGAAGATGTTAAGCTATGAACATCTTGCTGCATTGTTTTCAATGAGGAATACTATACCAGGATGTGATAGATTGTATAGAATATGTCACAGAGCTTATATGCAGTATGGAAGAAGTGTAATCAGAAAGAAAGTTATACATGGAGAAAAGATAAAAATAGCCTTTTTACCAATATCAGCGGCAGAATGGCCAGCAGAAGATTTATATAGAAAGTTAAGTGCAGATGACATGTTTGATGTAAGTGTGATCCCGGTGCCACTTATAGACAGGGATTATGATGATAGAAGTAGAATATATGAACAGACCTATAATTATTTCAAAGAAAATGATTATAAGTTAAAATTTGTATATGCCTCGAAAACAGATGAATTATATGATTGGGAAGATATTGGTGGATTGCCGGATGTGGTTATAAATGTAACGCCATGGTATCTTGATATGGCAGATTATTATCAGATAACCAGATTGCCGGCACATGTGTTAAATGTGTATATATCATATGGACTTTCAGTTGGACAATCTCCAGATGGTGGTTATGATAAAATTGGATTATATAACAATGATTTTATCAATATGCAGTGGAGGGTGTATACAGAATCCCAGAAGGATTATGATGCATTTCACGAACGTCAGAGCCAGTATAATGTTATTACTGATGATCTGGCTACTNNTCTTAATGGCAGCAATGTAAGAAATAGTGGATATGCCAAAATGGACTATTTTTATGATAAGCATGATTATAGCAAAGAAGAGCTAAAAAAGCTATGGAAGGTTCCAGAAGGTTGTAGGTATGAAAATATAAAGAAGATAATATTTGCACCGCATTATTCTATTGGCAATGTTGGCGGGGTA
>DJDY01000144.1:0-13819 GCA_002435585.1 Lachnospira sp. UBA5912 | reverse complement strand
TTTTTCTACTTTTGGTGAAAATATGTATTATTTACTATATATTGCACAAAAGTATAGAAATAAGGCTACATTTGTATTTAAACCTCATCCTAATCTTAGGAATGCTGTTGTTGAAAGCGGCAGTATGAAATCGTATGACGAATATGAAGAATATCTGGATAAATGGAGAAGTCTTCCAAATGCAAATGTTATTGAAGAATCTGATTATTTAAAATTGTTTGAAACTTCTGATGCTATGATAATGGATTCAATATCATTTGTAGGAGAATATCTATATGTTCAGAAGCCATTATTATTTTTAACAAGAAAAGAGCAGCATTTTAATGATTTAGGCAAAGTACTGATGGAGGCACATTATACTACAGATGGACGGGATTATATGAATATCGATATGTTTATCCAGAATGTTGTGATTAATGGTGATGATGTAAAGAAAGATATAAGAAATGAAGTGTTTTATAGAGAACTCGATTATTATGGAAAGAATGGCATAAAAGCATCAGAGTATATTTATAAAGATATATGCAATGGGTTAATGTAGAGGTGTAGCTGTAATTAGCATAATAGAATGATGTGATTGATATAGTATAAAATCGGTGAGTGATTTTTCTAAAAATTAAAAAAGTTTGGCAAAAAATAGATGTAATGCATGCAGAATTATGATAGTGCGTATGGCAAAGTGGAAAAAATGGACAGAATCAATAGAAATGCAGAAAAAATGAATAAGGCAGACAGCAATAACATTAATAGAAATACAAAGAAAATTAATAAAACAAATGACAATAAAGAAATCAGAAATATGGATATGATATGTGGAGAAAGCAGTGATAGCCACATAAAAGATGTTAAAGATGATAATAATTGTGGATTATATTCATCAACTAATGGTGTCTTGATAATGTATAATGAAATCCCGGATGATAAATTCGATAATGTTGAATACAAAAACTATCTTATAAAATCCTGTGATGCAGACTACATAGCATTTATTAACACCAGTTATACCAATAGCACTGAGATAAGCCAGATTATCATGGAAGCCCCATTCCTTATGAATTATGACATGGTTATATTTGGTGAGGGAATATTGCAGGGGAATATGCATTTTAATACGCTGGTTAATTGTCTTGATATGAAACCATATGCAGTGATACTTAAAAAGTCAGTTTTAGGTGATATAGGTTGTTTCAACAGGCAGTTAAAATGCGGTGATATATATGAGATGGCGCTTAGAGTGGAGTATGAGCATTATGATGATAATGTATGTGGAGTGTATGGTGTGGAGTGTGAGGCTGATACAAAGTGTAATGAAAATAGGATGAATAGTAACATTAGATGTATTCAAATATTTGGTGGGGATGATATAAATGACAATGAAAATAGTATAATAAACAATAACATGTCGGTAACAGAACGAAAAAACAATATCTTGTTAACGTATGCATATGTTATAAGAAAGTATATGTGTGTTCTTAAGAATGATGGTCTGCTGGAAAATGTGCTTGATAATATGACATCATATGCAGCAGATGCAGGGCAGGTGGATACTTTTAATGCATATGTAATGGATTTTTTAAACAATAGTGAGTTGTATAAAAGGGTAGAAACTGATACAGCTCCTTTTTATATAATAATGGGTGATGATATCTGTTATGGGGTTTTGAATAGATTTGCTGTATGCCTGATAAAAGAACTTATTGAGAGCGGCCAGGCTGTTATAACATCTGATGGTTCATATGGGAAAACGGTAGAACTTAGCTATATAGAAAAACATGTGTTGAAGGGAATTGTAGGCTTTCAGGCACCTGTATTGTTCAAGGAATATTTTAAGACTATTGATTGTCCTAAATATATATTCTGGTTTGACCATCCGGTGTATTTTAAGGATATGCTGGAAAAGACAGACGACAGCTATCATATGTTGTGCCAGGATAGATATTATGCAGAATTCATGAGAAAATATTATCATATACATAATGCAATTCAGTTACCGCCGGGAGGTGAAGATGCCGGATATATCAGTATCAATAGTTGTGAACGCAAGTATGATATTGTTTTCATAGGTTCATATCATGTACTTGGTGATGAAGTTATACAGGATGAATTCCAGAAAGTTTATTATGATTATATGATGTGTAATCCTGCATATACGTTTGAACAGGGACTTGATAAGCTGCTTAAAGAGAAGAAACTTGATGTCAGTGAAGAACGGTTTCTTGATATATTGTGTTCTTTGCAGAATGTGTGCAGAAAGATAGTGTATGATTACCGGATTAAAGTTATAGAAGCTATTATAAAATCTGGAATAAAGATAGATGTTTTTGGTGAAACTTGGAAAAGATATGATGGCATGTATAAAGATAATCTGATAATACATAATGCAGTGTCGGTTGATGAAGCTTTAAAGGTATGGGGACATTCAAGAATAGGACTTAATATTATGACATGGCATAAGTCAGGTATGACGGAGAGAATAGCCAACATATGCTTATCAGGTGCGGTGTGTCTAACCGATTCATCAGAGTATCTTGAAAAGAATTTTGATAATCATGAGAATATTGTTATGTATGATCTGGAAAGGCTTGATAAATTGCCAGATATTATAAGCAGATTGTTGTCGGATGATGAATACAGGCAGAATATAGCAGGTAATGCGTATATGCTGGCAAGGGGTAAGCATACGTGGAAGGCAAGGGTGGAGGAGTTCTTAGAATATGTTGTAAATGAATAATGATATATAGTTATGAATAAACAAAATACATAAGTATGTTTATTAATTATTTGAATAAAAAATCTAGTATTATAATGAAATGTATGATATAAATTAATCAATGGAAATTATGTAAATTATGAATAATAATTTTAGAATAATTCAGATTGAAGAGGAGTTAGAAGTACTATGGGCAAAATGCGAAATGTGGGATATAGTGATTTAAAGAAAAGTAGAGACAGGCATGAGAAAGCAGCAAAAGGTATAGAAGATGATAATGCAAGAAGAATGCTTTTGTTTTACTCGGTGGAATGTGGAGCTAAATATCAGTATATGAAAGATAATGGATATAAGCTTTATAATAATGTTCCAGATGAATATAGAAATAATATGCATGACATAAAAGAATTACTTAAGAATATTGGCATATGTGGAAAATGTAAGTTTCCAACAGTTATCAGCAAGTATGGAGATGAAATTAGTTCAGGAGCATATCAGGAAATGTGGAGATATGGAATTGCTATACGAACAGAGGATAGAGATAAAATTAACTTAATAGAAGAAAATATGAATATGGCATTGGAATTATTGCATGATATTGAGAGGAGAAGATAATAAAATGAAATATTTCAGATTATATGCTTGGCAGGATGTTGAAAGAATTTTATATATGAATAAGGAGTGTTGGCCAGAAGAATGGAGTCACATATCTGTATATAGTGATGAACTTGTTATATATAGCTGCAATATCTCTATTGAGTTAAAAGAAAAGTCATATGAATTTTTAAAAGCTCTTTTAAAAGCGGATTATAAAGATCACAAAATAATTTTATCTAAAACTAAGGTTGAACTTGAAATTGAGTTTGAAGAAAGTGATATATATGATAATAAAGTTAATCCATATCCTTTGTTTAAGGATTTTTCCTATATTACAGGAGAAAATGTAAGCAAATCTGGAAATTTGCCAGGTGTTGATGTTATGGCTTTTCATTCATTTAAAGGTGGGGTTGGAAGAACATTATCGTTAATTACATTTGTAAGAGATATGGTTGAACAGTATGGAATTGAAAAAAAGGTACTTATAGTCGATGGAGATATAGAAGCTCCAGGATTAACATGGCTTGGGAAACAGGAAAATGGCGATTATGCATTTAGTTATATTGATTTACTTAATATAATTAGTTCAAAGGGAATTGATGAGGAAGTGTATAATAGTATAAAGACTATAATGAAGAATATGGTATTGAATTTTGATACTGGTAAAGTTAATGCTGATCAAATTTTTCTTCCTGCATATAGATATGATAGTCAACTGTTGGATGTGTATTCAAATTCTGAAAGGATAATGAATGGAGATAAGAATAAATATATAATCACAGATGCACTTTCGACATTGGGAAAGATGTTAGAAGTTGACATGGTATTAGTAGATTTAAGAGCTGGTATAAGTGAATACTCGGCACCATTGTTGTTTGATTCACGTGTTAATAAGGTAATAGTGACATCTACTTCTGAGCAGTCGATTGTAGGAACAGAATTATTATTAAAGCAGCTAATAAAGCAAAGCAACAATAAAATCAGCAATATAGTTCTGACTAAAGTTGATGATAATGTAATAACACGAACACAAAAAGATGACATATATGAGAGGTTACTGTCATATAGCAAGGACTTAGAAGATGACATGTCCGAATGTATAGCAAAAATAGAAGATATAATTGAAGTTGAGAATGATCCACAGTTAATTCATTTGGGGGATTTAGAAGATATATGTAAGAAATTAAGTAAGGCATATAAAGTAACTTCGTCATATGAGGAACTTGTTAAGGGGATATTTTCAAAGTCACAATATACAGAGCAGTTTAGCATAGAGGATATTAAAAAGTTTAGAGAGAAACTTCATGAAATTGCATGTAATAATGTAACAGCTGAGGCAGATGATAAGAGTAATCTACTGATAACCAGTGCTATAATGAGGCTCGTCAATTTGACAACTGATATGCCTAAGATTAATATATTGGGAGCTAAAGGTTCTGGAAAAACATATTTATATAAACAGATGATGGCAGCAGGTACGTGGAACAAATTTATAAACATTATTGGTGGTAATATAGATGATGAGCCTGAAATATTAATATGTCCCATGTTATGTTCAGAAGATAGAATTAAATTCATGGGATTAATCAGAGAATGCAGTGATAGATGTAATGAAAGTATTCCTAATATTCATATAAAAGATGATATGTTATCTGATAACGAGGGTATGATAAAGGATGCTATAGATAACAAAATAAGAGAGAATGAATGGACAGCATTATGGGAACATATGATATTGGATAAGTTTGATAATGTATCTAATTGGAATGAATTAGATCAATATTTATCTGATATTAATAAAAAAATAGTATTTATATTTGATGGATTGGAAACTTTATTTTCGGAAATAATAGGAGAAAATATTGGAAAGTCGGGCATCAAGGCTATATGTAAAAATGTTATGAATCATATTAATGAATATCAGCTTGATAATATAGGAATGATTGCCTTTTTAAGGAAAGATATTGCTGAATTGGCTATGGATGTTAATTTTGAGCAATTTAGAAATCAGTATCAATCATATGAGCTCAACTGGTCGCAGGCAGATGCTTTAAAGTTGGCGTGGAAGCTTGCAGATAATGCTGCAGAAGAGATAGGATTGCAACTAATAGAAGATAAGGAGAATATACCAGTATATAATCTTTCGTCAGAGACAATAGAGAATAATCTTAATAGATTATGGGGTAAAAAGATGGGACCGGATGGTTCTAAAACCGCAGGTACAATAAGATGGGTACTTGCATCTTTATCAGACTTTAATGGTCAGTTGCAGGCAAGAGATATTGTAAGATTTTTGCAGTATGCAACTGAAGATACCAGTATAAAACGTGATTTTAGAGATAGGCTTTTGACACCTGATGTTATGAAAAAGGCTATAATTAAAGCATCTGAGCAAAAACTTAAAGAGGTTAAGGCGGAAATATATCAGCTTCAAAGCAGTTTTAAGAAACTAGAGGAGATACCAGTATCAAAAAAACAAGATCCATTAATTTTAGAAGTGCTTGAAAAATTATCTAATGATGATATCAAATCACTTGAGAGATTTGGGTATTTAAAGGAAGCTGATGGAGAATATTATATTGCAGAGAATATAAGATATGCATTAGGTTATAACAAAACGAGAAGAGGAGGAATTAAGCTGGTTTCATTATTAGTTACCAAGTAATTCGTACCTATTTTACATTTATTTATATGATGGAATCAGCATTAGTTAATATTCTTCTGATAATGATGACAGATTGTCAGGTGTTAAGCAGTGAGGATCTGTAAATTATTATAATCAGATGTCACTTGCATAATAAGGATGAATTGCTTAAACATTCGAGCTTTTATAAAAACAGATTTATTGCCAAGAAAGTTAATGGATATAATGTGTCATTAAAATCTGTTGCAGTAACTGTTGAGAGCCTGAAAGGATATTTTGGCGAAGTTGTTCTTGTCGGAGTCAATTATGATACTGGTGAAAGTCATGGTGGGGAATTTAAAAAACAAGAGTGCAGGATTGAGAAGATGAGTATTTTATAGAAGAATATAAAATGGATAATTAAAATCCTCACTTAGCACTAACATAACATCACTAGTTTTATATGATAAAAAATAATGACAGAAGTTTGAATTAAGCTTGAAGTTATGTTGATATATGTGGGCTTTATGAGAGCCCACATATATCAAATATTTCACGAAGTCTTGTTCTGTAGTTATGTAGTTGCGTGACTTTTTTATGCCCATTAGCAGCGATTTCCATACGTTCATCCTCGTGCTTTAAGTAGTAGTCACATTTGCTTATGAGGTCATCCTTTGATTCAAAGTATACAAAATCAACATCAGGAACGAAGTGGTTAAGCAGGTCAGCCTGAAAGTTTGTCATAAGAAAGCCGCCAGCTCCCATGATGTCCATACATCTTAGTGGAATTCCGTTTTTTATGCTGCGTAGTGTTATGTTTAAGTTGATTTTGCTGCATTTGAACACATAAGGCATATTGTCGTAGAAGTCGATAGGTCCCTGGTTTATGACGTGTGGCATATCAGGTGTTTTGTTATGTGTATACAGTTTCGTCTTAAAATGTTCTGACACAGCGGACAGGAGGGATTTACGTTCATTCTGTGCGACCTTTCTTGCAAGAAAGTAGTTGGCATACGCATATGCAGGTGTTTCTACGCCGTCATGGTTAGGAGTGTAAGGTTCCACACGCATAAGCTCGCCAAGGATTTTGTTGTTTTTTGGTGTTCCAGACAGCATATCTTCAAGGAAGTTCATTCCATATACATTCTGCTGGGCGGCTATGATGGCATCAAGATAACCTCTCGTCCAGGGACTCAGCTTGTCATAGATTCTATCGTAAAAGTTTCCTTTTTCGTTGTACATAGAGCCTACGAATGATATATCACTATCAAACACCTGATGAATATGTTCATTCAGGGTGAGTTTATCCAGTCTGTCAGTATTGGCAGCAAGCGGCATATAGTACACTGTATCGATTCCGCCATTCTTAAACTCAAGGTACTGTGCGCTGTCAAAAAGGAATATGTGGTTGCATGGGTTGGTTATGGTATATGAGTATATTGTAAGGAGAGGACTGTCATATACCCATGCTATATAAGGTATGTTGTGGCGGTTACAGCAGTTTGATACGACAACGCTGTAGTTAAAAGTAAATACAGCATCGTATTTGGTGTGTCTATCAGATATGGCAGCATTACCTATAACTAGCTTATCAAACAGCCTGTCAAACTCTTCGCTTGTACGTTCCAGTATAAGCGGAGTTGATATAACTGTGAGTTCATGTCCCATGGTGGGAAGTATTTCTTTCATATCTTCAACACCGAAGTGCTTATGTTCAAATTCAAGAATATGCATATATAATTATTCAGTACCAAATAGTAATTATTCAAAGCATGTTTCAAAGCAGGAATGTTTATAGGTGTTTTACAATCTGGTAAATCCTTTCTTTTTTTGTTTGTCTGATTGCCGATAACTTATCTGCCGTACATATTTTATAGCTAAGATATGATATAATTAGCGCAAAGAAAAAGGAAGCGGCTGCGAAGCAGACATTTACATCATATATTTAATTTTTATATAAATCAATAGTAGTTTGAAAGGTGGAGTTATGCATTTATTATTTTTTCAGTGGTTTGCCTTTATGCAGAATGGAATTGAGAATGCTTTGAAAAAACTGAATATCAGTTATGATGTATTTTATTATGATATGAAGGACTGGGATAATGATATTGAACTTGAAAATAGGCTCACGAGTTATCTTGCAGACAGTAAAGTTTCATATGATGCAGTATTTTCGGTTAATTTTATTCCTATGGTATCTGAAGTGTGTAACAGGCTGTCAATGTCTAAAGACAGACATATTAAGATTAAGTATATATCATGGGTATATGATTGTCCTCTTAATATAAGACGTGTTGATACATTGAAAAATGCCTGTAATAGAATATATTTTTTTGACAGGATTCAGGCGGAAACGTATTTAAATCAGGGGGTAAGTGGAGCCAGGCATATGCCATTGGCAGTGGATACGGATGTGTTCGGTGAGATTATTTCAGGCGATAGTGCCGGTTCCTGTGATTCAAGGAATGCCAGCAGTATAGTCTGTAGCAGAGATAAAACGAATGTCAGTGGTATAGTCCGCAACATAGATAAAACGGATGTCCGCGATATAGTTCATAGCAGTGATACAGCCTATGCCTGCGATGTTGCTTTGGTTGGCAAGCTGTATAAGTCCGATTACCAGTATATAAGCCAGTATCAGGATGAATATATGAGAGGTTATCTTGAGGGAATAATATCAACACAGGAAAAACTGTATGGTGGTTATATAATTGATGATTGTGTTAATGATGTGGTAATGAAGCGTATAAATGATAATTTTTCAAAGGTATCAAAAGGAACGTATTCCGTAATAAAACCAGAGGTTACATATGCACTTGCAACAGAGGTTACTGGCAGGGAACGTTTTAAAGTGCTTGCATTATTGCAGAACAGATGCAAGGTGAATCTGTATTCTTCTGATAAAGATGACAGGTTGCCAGGTGTTAAGCATTGTGGACCTGTAGATTATTATAATCAGATGCCACTTGCATTCAATCAGGCAAAGATTAATCTTAATATATCGTTAAAGATTATACAGTCAGGAATTCCTTTAAGAGTGTTTGATGTTTTAGGGTGTGGTGGTTTTCTTATAACGAATTATCAGCATGAGATAGCAGAATGCTTTGAAGATGGCAGGGAACTTGTTATATATGAGGATATACCAGATCTTATAGCTAAGGTGAATTATTATCTTGCACATGAAGATGAGCGGAAAAGAATTGCACAGAATGGATATGAAAAGGTGAGAAGTGAATATACATTTGAAAGACGTATGAAGGAAATATTAGAGTGAATATTGGAAGAAAAGAAATATTAGAAGAGAAAATATAGTATTTGCACAAGAAAGCATAATAACACTACATTGTGTAAGAAAGAGGTAGCAAAGTTATGTCGGATATGAAAAGCTATGATTCAAGACAGGACGTAAAGGAATATGATGCAATTGTTGTAGTTACTCCAAAGGATTTCCAGAGGGTCAGGGAAAACAATGAGAGAATTATACGTAACCTTCCTGTAAGAAAGGTTATATTTGTTGGCAGCAGTGAGCTGGGGAAACTGGTACAGGATTACCAGAAGTCAGATTATGGGGAAAGAGTCGATTTTGTAAATGAAGATGACTTAATTCCTTTTAGTGAGGTTTATACTGGTATGGAGAATGCCATGGTAGATATACTGCAGGGAAGAGAACTTCCAAGAGGACTTGCTGGATGGTATTATCAGCAGTTTCTTAAGATGCAGTATGCAGCAATGTGTACAGATGAATATTATATGACATGGGATGGTGATACTGTACCATGTAAGACATTTTCTATGTTTGATGAATGTGGAAAGCCATATTTTGACATGAAACATGAGTATCATGAAGAATATTTTATAACTATGGGGAAGATATTGCCAGGACTTGGAAAAGTAAATGACAAGTCTTTTATATCTGAACATATGCTGTTTCACTGCGGATATATGAAAGAGATGATTGCTGCTATAGAAAAGAAAGATGATATTAAGGGAAAGAATTTCTGGGAAAAGATTCTTAACTCTATAAGAATTGAACATATACAGGAAAACAGTTTTAGTGAGTTTGAGACATATGGTACATATATGAGCGTGAATCATCCCGGTGTATATAGTTTCCGTAACTGGCATTCTTTCAGATATGGCGGATATTATTTTCATCCAGAAAGAATGACAGCCAGAGATTATGAGTGGCTGTCAAAGGATTTCTATGCGATATCTTTCGAGAAATCTCATTCAGTAAGGTTTGATCATGAAAATCTGTTTGATAATCCTGTGTATCAGAGCAAGCTGACAGCAAGACAGATGGTGGAGATAGCACAGGAGGAGTCTGAAGGGTATAAGGAAGTGTGGGATGAATAACTATGGGGATAATTATTCATCCAGATAACTTTGGTATCAATATTATCAAGGATATGTATACTTACCTGAATCGCAGGATTTTCAAGTTTTGTTGAAAGTCTTAAAACCTTATTTAGCAGCAGGAAACGCCATATCTATCATCTGTACAAGCCTTATATCATATGTATGAAGTCTTTTAACTGTTTCATATCCATGACTGGCGATTTCCATACGCTCATCATCATGCTTAAGGTAGTATTCACATTTTGCTTTAAGATCTTCCATGCTTTCGTATGCAACAAGGTCTTTGCCGATTTCAAAGAATTCGGCAAGCTCAGCCTGATAGTTAGTTATAAGAAAACCACCACAGCCGAGTACGTCAAATACACGGAGTGAAAGTCCGGAACGTATGGATTTGGCAGTGATATTTAAGTTGATTTTACTGTTGTTAAATATAAGTGGCATCTCTTCAAGTGATCTGGCAAAGCCTCTGTTGTGTATGTGCGGCATAAAAGAGGTGTCACTTCCTGTATAGATGTCAACATTGAAAGAATCAGACAACATTTTAAGTGCTCTTAAACGTTCCTGTTCGGCAACCTTGACACTTATATAATGTTGTGCAACAAGTGCTTTGTTGTTGCAGCGTGAGTTCTCTGGGAATACATAAGTTCCAAGATTCTCTTTTATAAACCTGTCGGCGAATTCATCAGAGATGACATCTTCTATGAAGTTGTAGCCATATATTCTAAGCTGTGCTTCTATAAGACCATTGACGTAACCGGTGTCATATTCGCTAAGCTTTATCTTGTTAAAGTCACATTTTTCCTGGTAAGTTGAACCAATAAATGATATGTCACTTTGGAAACGCCTACGCTCATTGATAGTAGCCTCATTTATAACTTTATCAGTCCTTGTAACATTAGTTGCAAGGGGAATGTGAAATACGTGTCCGGGATTATAGGGCGCGAATTCGTTGTAAAGCAGCTTGTCAAAAAGAAATACGCGGTTACATGGGTTTGACAGTGACTTTGAATATAATTCAAGGACAGGACTGTCAACGATAAGGCTTATATACACAATTCTTGCGATGTTGCACACGTCCGAAAGCCATGGAAAGAAGTTGATAGAAAACACAAATGTATAGCCGCCATCTAAGATATCTTTGGAAGTATGGGCTACACACTCGGATGGTGTGAGATTTTTATTGAACATTTCCATGCATTCTTCATGTACTTCAAGTCCCAGTCTTTTAAATGAATCTATTACGTCTGGTTCGCAGATGCTGCCATAACGGTATATGTATATTTTCATAAGAATCAATATAAACTGACACAATGGCAGATAGTTCATATATGTCAGTTTAATCTCCTTTCAACTCAGTAGTAATTAATAATATAAATGTATTTGCAATATAAAGCAATATTATGATGTAATTGTCAAAAGTATAAAAAGTTGTTTCGCCTGCTATATGTGTTGTATAACTTTTAATATTTAATCATTATATAGATTCGTATAAATATTCAACAGGCATGTAATAGGAATATTTCTATAATGGAATATTATAATTATGCTTGTATAAAATCCATTATTAACTTAAAATAAAACTAGCTGTTATATAAATCATAAGAAGAGGCAAGGTGTACAGAGTATGGAAAAGGTTAATTCATTTTATAATATGCTTAAATATAATGCAGAAAATTATCCGGATAAGGAAGCTATAGTGTATGATACCATGACTATAACATATAGTAAGCTGTTTGAGGATGCGTATAAGAAAGCACTTCATCTTATGAGGTTTCCAGGCAGCAGAATAGCTTTATATGGTCCGTCATCTTACAGATGGATTGTCAATATGTTTGGAATAATACTTGCTGGAAAAGATGTTATGCTTGTTGATTTCTTCCTTCCGCAGAATACACGTAATGATATTCTTATGAAAGTAGGAGTTGATTATGTGTTGACATCTACGAACCAGTATATTCTTGCAGATAGTGATGCAATTATGATACCGGGAGCAGAAAAGGATGATGTTGATGGTCTTGTATATGAGGCTGAAAGTGTTAAAGAGGGTAATATACTGATGCTTACGGCAGTTCCACAGGAGTGTGATAAGGCTGTAGTTCTTACTGTTTCCAACATACTTAATACGGTTAATAAACTGAACGAATTCTGTATATGTAATGAGGATGATAAAGTACTTGCACAGATAGCACTTCATCATATATTTGGATATATATATAGTCTTATATGGCCTTTGCATAATGGTGCATGCGTATGTATAGGAAGGGGACTAAGACATATAGATGCTGACACGTATTTTTACAATCCAACTATACTTCCTGGTTCACCATCCATGGTTGATTATCTTAAGAGAATTAAGGCATTTAATAGCGAGCTAAAGACTGTTATTATAGGTGGTGCAAGTTGTCCGTTCAGACTTTTTGAGGCATTAAGCGACAGGGATCTTAAAGTATATAATGTTTATGGCATGACTGAAACATCAGGTTGTATAGGTATCAATGATACTATGGATGGTACTTATTGTCTGTTTGATGAATCTAATGTATCAATAGCACAGGATGGTGAGATTCTTGTAAGCGGCGAGTGTGTGATGAAGGGTTATGATAAGGATGAAGCTTATACAAAGCGTGTCTTAAAAGATGGCGTGTATCATACAGGGGATCTTGGAAGAATAAACGAGAAGGGTCGTCTTGTGCTTCTTAAGCGTAATCCGGAGATTATCCTTCTTCCAACAGGGGAGAAGATAAGCCGTACAGTTACAATAAGGGAAATTACAGCTCTTGATGGTGTTGCAGAAAGCTATATAACATTATATAACGACAAACTAGTAGCGCTGATAGTTCCAATAGATAAGGATGCAAGAGAAGACAGGTTTGTAAGACTTATAAACAGATATAATGAAAGAAAAGGATTCCGTTGGGAGATTCAGAAGATCAAGCTTATCAAAGAACCATTGCCAAGACTTGATGATGGGGATATAGACCAGGATGCTATAGATGATTTGCTTGACAGCATGTCAGATATGTAATGGCAGGGTTAAGTATGTTTTAAGTATGTCGATATATGTATTATAGGTTGCGTTGTTTAAATGACATAAGTATAGGTTATAATTGTTTATAAAATGTCATGAATACGGCATTTTAACATCTTAATATACGTGTCAAAAGTACATAATGTGGTTGTGAAACTGCGTAGCAATGCGGCAATCCAATAAGAAAACAGGATGAGAGGTAATATATCATGGAGGATATGAAAAGTAAGCAGTTAGAGGTGTTAAACGAAGCAAAGGATTATTGTGTCAAGCTTCTTCACAGTATAGATACAGTTATTCCGGAGCTTAAGGGTGATAAGAAGGATGATACAGATGAGTATCTAAGAATGACAGTTGATGCTGTTAATAATACATTAGAGATGTATAACGCAACACGTTCGCTTGTTTTGGAGTCACATAAGATAGATGAGTCTGAGGTTAATGAAGCTGTTAAGAAGCTTAGTGAAGCATTGAAGAGTGGAATTGATGCTGATAAGGCAGA
>DJDY01000045.1 GCA_002435585.1 Lachnospira sp. UBA5912 | reverse complement strand
ATTACGATATAACAAACAGTGATGATAAACTTACTGCCAAGCTGAATTATAAATATGGTGATAATATTGTTGGTACAACAACTCTTACCATATCATCTGGCAATGCAGTAAAAGACAGCCAGCTTCCATATCTTAGCAATGAAACAAAAGACAATTCGCTAACTCCTAAGAAATGTCTTAAAGTAAATATCTGGATAATCGTTGGAGCTGTTGCTGCCATACTTATTGTTATCACAATAGTTAATAACAGAACTCTTTCCAACAACAGAAGACATCATTACTCAAGAAGGAATCTCAGATTCTAGAATATAATTGCTACATTACATCAGACTATATTAAAATATATTTTAGTGATAATAATATTTAGCTGAATCAAGTGGGATAAATAAAAGAGGAGATGGAATTACGTGCTTTACATTCACATAATTCTATCTCCTCTTTTTACGACGATTCAGCCGATTCACACCTTATATCCTCTGTTACCAAGCGTATCCTGGGCTGTTTCATTGGCACCAAACCTTGAATATGTAAGTCCTGAATATACCTTTTCACTATTCTTCATCATAGGTTCAGATGTATCCTGTCTGCTTACCTCAAGGAACGCTGCCCTTAGCTTCTTAAGCATTGATATAATCTCGTTTATCCTGTCACAATCAATTAAAACCTGCACACTTATGAGTGTTCTCTTCATATAATTATATAACTGATACAACTGTATGGAAACCTCATAGTCCATATCAAGTCCAGTTATAAGCTGGTCTATGCCTCTCATAGCCATATGAAGACTTTCCTTATATTCACTACCATCTTTTTTATTAATTGCATCGTTAAGATAATCTGTAATTATATCATATGTTATAACAACAAGCTGCGACCTTGTAGCCTGTGATATTCTATATGAATAAGTCTTTATTGCATCGTTATCCATAACAACCTCCTCTATCCACTATTATTTCTGAAGAAGCTGTAACACCTCTGATGGTCTCTGATTAGCCTGTGAAAGAATAGATGTTGCTGCCTGGGTAAGTACTGTCTGTGATGTATATTCTGTCATCTCTTCAGCCATATCTGTATCAATCTTTGCAGATAATGCTTTAGTTACGTTCTCATTAGATACATCAAGATTGTTGTTTGTATGCTCAAATCTGTTCTCATATGCACCTATCTTGGAACGTACTGAATTAACATATGTAATAGCTGTATCTACTGAACTAATAGCAAGCTGTGCTGTATATCCTGTCATGACATTGATATTATCAGTACCTATGGAATATGTTGTTATTGGTGGTATATCAAGAACAATAACCTGATTCTCATTAGCACCTACATGTATACTCATAGTTCCTACATCTGTAACTTCCTGATTGATATCTGTAGCTGTACCACCAGATGCCACAGACTTTCCACTCTGCTTTACACCTACTGTATCGTCAAATACTGTTCCTGCCACATTACCAGGAATATCCATAACAAACTCTTTATTATTGACATCTTTAACTGTAATCTTAGTTCCATTAGTAGATATAACAGCTGAATCTTCAAAGCCAGCTCTTTTTCCTGTTGGATTACCGGCATCATCTTTTTCACTTGCAAATTCTGCGACTACATCGCTGCCTTCTGCGTGTATCCCTTCTGTCTGTCCACCATTATCATATGCATCTGGTATGCCAAGCAGACCTGCAAGTTCCTGATTGTTGCATGTTATATCAAGCTTCTGGTTTCTTCCGTACTGCTCTGTCATAATCACAAGTCTGTTTCCAGTATATGAAGTTTCTGCCTTGTAGCCCGCATACTCTGTTCCATTAGTCTTAGTATCATTAGTGGTATCAGCTGTTGCAAATGCTTTGCCGCCTGTAAGACCAACGCCTGTTACTATTTTATCCATAATAGTGTTAAGTGTATCGCCCTCTGTTATATCTATGCTATATCCGTTAACCGATATTGTTCCAGCCTGCTCCTTACTTATTGCAGCTGTTTGTGACATATTAATCTGTCCGCCTGTTACTATAGCCTGTCTTGCATCCTGTGTAACAGTTATTCCATATATGCCTGCTGTAAATCCATCAGATATGGAAAGCTGGTTTACACCCTGACAGTCCGAATACACTCTTCTTGAAAGATTACCATTGATAAGTGGCTGTGTGTTAAACTCTGTCTGCTCTGATATTCTATCTATCTCGGCATTGACATTATCAATCTCCTGTTGTATAGCCGAACGCTCATCATCAGAGTTAACGTCATTAGCTGCCTGGACTGTAAGCTCCTTAAGTCTTGTAAGCATTGACTGTATCTCAACAATAGCACCTTCTGCTGTATTCAGTACGGATATACCATCTGTTGTATTGTTCTTAGCCTGTTCAAGACCTCTTATCTGTATTCTCATCTTTTCAGATATGGCGCATCCTGCAGGATCATCTGCCGAACTGTTTATCTTATAACCTGAAGAAAGCTTCTGTATAGAATTCGATAAAGAATTCTGTGCTTTCTGTAATGCATTGTTTGAAATGATAGCTGATATATTAGTATTAATTCTCATATTAATCTCCGTTTCTGCGTTTCTTTTTCACATCTTAAGCTGTGCGAATCCGCACGTCCTGTATGCAATCAGCTTCCATGCTTGCTTAATGTACCAATCCTCCATGATTAATACCGGCATATATTATATCGGAATTTCTTTATATTACTTTACTATAATGCCTTTTGTTTCACAATTTCTACAATCTTTACGCCTTTTAGACCATAGATTTATTTACCGAAAAATACTCCTGTAACTGTCTGTGCTATCTTATAAAGTTCATCTGCTGGAACTGATGCACCTGAATTTTCATACGTTACATAATTAACATCAGGAACTCTTACCGTATTGATTCTTACGGAATTCATTCCATGTTCAGTTCTTAGCGCATTTTCAAGCTCCTGAAAACTCTTATATATGCTTCTGTCATCGGGATGTACTGTATTGGAATTCTGCTTTACATACAGACTCATATCTTTTCCTGTAACCTTAGCTTCCAATGATAATTCACCATAAGCCTCTGTATCCATCTTGATAGATATTTTTCCCTTATCATTGCTATCCTGTAAAAATGTAAGATTAATAAGACCTGCTTTCCCGTTCTTGACATATGGAACACGGTAATCATTTTTCCTTGCAAGATTACTTATATATCTTATCTGTCTGTTACTTATTCTTAACTCTTCAAATGTATCGTAATCAACAGGAACTTCTTCTGTATCTGTAAGTGAGCTTTCTATAGCCTCTTCAAGCTCGTCTCCTGCTGCCTCCTCAAGATTAGTATATAAGGCTTCAAGTTTTTCTCTCCCCGATAATACATCTTCAAGTTTTTCTTTACTGTCTATAAATACAGAGGCTTCTGCACTATTTCCAGCACCATATCTGTTTTCTGACTTGTCATTACTTCCTATTCCTTTGCCCTTAAGTGCTCTTGTATATGCCATAAGCTCACCCGTAGAAAGCAGCTCATTTACAGCATTAATATTACCTATGTTCTCATTGATTCCGGCTCTTCTTAACTCTCTTGTAACCTCTGCATCTGCATCTGCTGCCTTCTTGGTAACATCCTGTATATAACTGCTGTCGAGTTCCTTTTCAAGCTCATCATCATAATTCTCAGCAAGATTTTCCGCAAAATTCTCGACATGCTGTTTTTCTATTGGTGTATTAATGTCTGATTCTTTCAATGTGTTAGGTGTTATATACTGACGTGACTTTGCAAACAAAGATTCAAAGTAGCTTACCATATCCTTATCTTCTTTTGTAAAGTCTACAGTATCATCAATAGTTACATCTATACCTGCGTGCTTACGGCTTGTATATGCACTTATAAGGTTTCCCATAGTAATCTCTTTACCCTGCTTCATAAGTGCTCCGGCACATACGCCTGCATCTCTTGTAAATATATTCATCATCTGATATATACCGATAAACTGCTTTTTCTTTGTCTCGCTTATTCCACCAGTTTTTTCGAGCTTGTAAAGGAATCTTGAATATTTTTCCTCATTATCCTTAGTAGCTCCCTGATTCATTTTGCTAAGGTAATCATTTACTGTCCATATATCTGTATCCATAGGATTAATACCTGCATCTATCATCTTAACAACAGTTTCGGGCTTCATGTTATTAACAAGGTTGTTGAGTGTTGAATATATCTTTCTTGCTCTTTCCACAGACTCTTTAGTTATATCAATATTATTAGATGCAAGAAGCTTGATAACATCCCTGTTTTCCTGTGTATTCTCAAGTTCAAACTTATCTATGATTCCCTTTGCGCTGTTGTTAACCGCCTTGAGCATAGAATCGTCAAGGTCTTCCCTTACCTGTGTTCCTACTGTCTTATATGTACCAATAGCTTTGGCATATCTGCTTCTTAAGCTGCTTGCAACATTCGACACCATAGAGATACTAAGCTTATATGGGTCACTGTTCATAAGCTTTTCATACATCTGTGCAGGGGCTATCTCTATATCATAAAGAGCTTTACGCACATCAAGCACATCGTTATACATCTGCATATTGCCTGCATAAGTTGTCCCATTAGCTTCCATGGTCTTTAACTTCTCTGTAATCTCATCAAGTGGTGTATACAACAATGGTGTGTTGTTTCTTTCAAGAATAATACCAGAACCTGCTGTAAGAAGCATTCTTGCCTCAAGAAGTGTATTATAGGCTTTCTCCGGACTGTACTGATAACCTCCATACAGACCATTCTGTGCCACACCATTATTGACTGCCATATATGTACCCTGACCATACATACCGTTCTGACCTGTATACATACCCTGCTGGTTCTGTACTGCCATCCCATTCTGTCCTGTATACACGCCTTGCTGGTTCTGTACTTTCATTCCATTCTGTCCTGTTACCACCTGTTCAGACTGTTCGCCATCAAGACTCCAGCCAACCTGCATAACAACCTTAAGACTTGATATAGTAAATGCTTTTCCTGATGATATGACATTAACAATATCATCATAGCTTGCATCAGCAAGTGTTACTATGGCAGACTTGACATTTTCCCATATAGAAGGGTCATTCGTAAGCGGTGTATCGCTTGCATCACCGCCTATAGCCATCTGATCAGCTATCTTATCAAGAACCCTGCTCTGTCCATCAGGAGTTCCAAGATCATTCAATTTAAGTGAATCAAGCATAGCCTTGTATTTAAGCGTTTTTTCAGTAACTGGTATGTTATTATTGATAAGTTCCTGCGCATTATTAAGGTTCTGAAGATTCACTGCAAGACCAGACTTACCTATAAGCGTTTCTATCTGTGGTCTCATTGCATTGAACTCCTGGAATGATATCTGATATCCTGATGATTGTGGCAAACCTGCAACTGACATTTCTGCTTTATATATACCATCTATTGTAGGCGCTATATCATTGGCTATCATATAGTACTTGGCCTTTTCTGAAAGTTCTCCTATACCAGAAGCCTCATCAAGCGCTGACTGTGCCTGTCTTAAAGAATCTTCATCTATGCTTACACCTGCACCACTGAGTCTTTGTGCTACATCCGCCGATACTCCCGCACTTCCCGCTATCTTTTCTATAGCGCTTTTACTTACTCCCGTACCATAAGCCACATAATCGTCAGAGTGCATGGCAAGCTCTACTCTTATCTTATCTATTATTGATACCATCTCATCTGGCGATGAATCCATTATATTAAATCCATCTCCTGATATATCAACAGACTCCATTCCTGAAAGCTTTTTTACAAGTGCTTTAAAGCTTATCTGTGCTGTCTTGGCAGAATCCATAATCTGCTGTTTTACATCATCCGCTTCTTTTAAAAGTGACTCATATGTATTATCTTTTAATCTGCTGTTATCCTGTCCGTCGGACACTACAACTCCACTAAATATGCTTCCTGCACCATATGCTTTTGCTGCATTTGCACTATTTTCCTTGTAGTTGATAGATGTCCCCGCATTTACTCCATCTTTTACATTACCCTTATTAAAATCGCCTGCATATACTGAAACTGACATATAACTGTTATATAACCTCCACTTTAACCTTTTTAACAGGATTGCATTTGCATAAACTAAAAGCAGTAGTACAATCCTGATACATCACTATTAAGTATTTTAATATATTTCGGATGAAACTCCGTTAAATATTACATAATATGCCAAATTACTGTTTAGTGAAGTCAACGTAAGTTGACGAACGGACGATATAAGGAACTGAAAGGCTGTCGCCAGTAATACTTCGGACACCAGAAAGCTGGTCTGGCTACTTCTAATACTTTCCATAAAAGTGTTCTTTACGAACGCAACCGCTCATACGAAACAT
>DJDY01000057.1:4775-5063 GCA_002435585.1 Lachnospira sp. UBA5912 | reverse complement strand
AGTATGGCTTGAAGTAGAGATAAAGGTTGATGGCGGTGTATACAGGCAGCGTTATGAAAGAGGCAAGGCAGTAGCACCACTTGAAAAGGTGGGAACCTGTAGAAAGAATGATACAGGAACTAAAGTAACATTTCTTCCTGATGGAGAGATATTTGAAAAGACAAGATTTAAGTCAGATGCAATAAAGAGCAGAATGCACGAGACAACTTATCTTAATCCTGGTCTTACAATACATTTTGAGGATAAGAGAAGTGGAAGTGAGGAGAAGATTACATATTCTGAACCAGA
>DJDY01000057.1:0-4636 GCA_002435585.1 Lachnospira sp. UBA5912 | reverse complement strand
GCTTTCCAGTATGTTAATGAGTTTGAGGAAAATATTCTTGGCTTCTGTAATAACATATATACTCAGGAGGGTGGAACACATATTACAGGCTTTAAGTCTAAGTTCACTATGATTATTAACCAGTATGCAAGGGAGTTAGGTGTTCTTAAGGAAAAGGATAACAACTTTACTGGTCTTGATGTAAGAAATGGTATGACAGCTATTGTGGCTATCAAGCACCCTGCACCAAGATTTGAAGGCCAGACTAAGACTAAGCTTGATAATCCAGATGCTGGAACAGTTGTAAGTGCGGTTACAAGTGATGAGGTACAGTTATATTTTGACAGAAACCTTGAACAGTTAAAGTCAGTTATAGCCTGTGCCGAAAAGTCTGCAAAGATAAGAAAGGCAGAGGAGAGAACGAAGACTAATCTTTTATCTAAGTCTAAGTTCTCAATAGATTCCAATGGCAAGCTTGCCAACTGTGAGAGCAAGAAAGCTGAAGAGTGTGAAGTATTTATAGTTGAGGGTGATTCTGCCGGTGGTTCAGCCAAGACAGCACGAAACAGACGTACTCAGGCTATACTTCCTATCAGAGGCAAGATACTTAATGTAGAGAAGGCTTCTATTGATAAGGTGCTTGCCAATGCAGAGATAAAGACTATGATTAACTCATTCGGTTGTGGTTTTCTTGAGGGATATGGCAATGATTTTGATATAAGTAAGCTAAGATATAACAAGATTATCATTATGACGGATGCTGATGTTGACGGGGCACATATTGATACACTTCTTCTTACATTTTTCTACAGGTTTATGCCGGAACTTATAAACCAGGGACATGTGTATATAGCTACACCACCACTTTACAGGGCCGAATTAAAGAAAGCACCTAAAGCAGATAAGGATGCAAAAAAGACAGCAGGTTCATCATTGAAAGCTTCTAAGGCTGATAAGAGCAAGATGGTACAGTACCTTTATGATGACAAGGCCTTAGACAGATATAAAGAACTTCATGCGAGCGGAACATTTACACTGCAAAGATACAAGGGACTTGGTGAGATGGACCCTGAACAGTTGTGGGAAACTACGCTCAATCCTGAAACACGTATCTTAAAGCAGGTTGAGATAGAAGATGCCAGAATGGCGACAGAGGTTACATCTATGCTTATGGGAAGTGATGTACCACCAAGAAGAGCATTCATACACGCGCATGCTAATGAAGCAGAGATAGATGCTTAAAAGTGAGATGATAACCTAACGATATGCAAATATAAAAATATAAATATATTACGGAGAAAAATATGGCAGAGAATATTATAAAAACAGAATATTCTGAGCTGATGCAGAAGTCCTATATAGATTATTCCATGAGTGTAATAACAGCCAGAGCACTCCCAGATGTAAGAGATGGACTTAAGCCGGTACAAAGAAGAGTATTGTACGCCATGGATCAGCTTGGGTTAAACTATGACAAGCCACACAGAAAGTCGGCACGTATAGTAGGTGATGCCATGGGTAAGTATCATCCTCATGGTGATAGTTCTATCTATGAGACACTTGTTGTACTGTCACAGGATTTCAAGAAAGGAATGGCACTTGTTGACGGACATGGCAACTTTGGTTCAATAGAAGGTGATGGAGCCGCAGCCATGCGATATACAGAAGCTAAGCTTAAGAAGTTCACGCAGGATGTATATTTATCAGACCTTGACAAAGATGTTGTTGATTTCGTACCTAACTTTGATGAGACGGAAAAAGAACCAGCAGTTCTTCCTGTAAGAGTACCTAACCTTCTGGTAAATGGTGCTGATGGTATTGCAGTAGGTATGACAACAAACATTCCTACGCATAACCTTTCAGAAGTTGTTGATGCGGTATGTGCATATATGGATAACGAAGAGATAACTACGGCAGAGCTTATGGAATATATGCCAGGACCTGATTTTCCAACAGGTGGTATAGTTATCAATAAGTCAGAACTGCCTGATATATATGAGACAGGAGCTGGAAAGATAAAGCTGAGGGGAAAAGTTGTGTTCGAGCCTGCGGCAAAGAAGGGTGAGAAGGACAGGCTTGTCATAACAGAGATACCATACACTATGATAGGCGCTAACATAGGAAAGTTTATATCTGATGTAGTCGATCTTGTTGAAACTAAGAAGACAACAGATATAGTAGATGTGTCTAATGAGTCGTCTAAAGAAGGCATAAGAATAGTACTTGAGTTAAAGAAAAATGCAGACGTAGAGAATCTTAAGAATCTTTTATATAAAAAGACCAAGCTTGAAGATACATTCGGAGTAAATATGCTTGCTATCGTGGATGGCAGACCAGAAACTCTTGGATTACGTCAGATAATAAAACATCATATTGATTTCCAGTATGAGATAAATACAAGAAAATATACGACACTTCTTAACAAAGAACTTGCTAATAAGGAGATTAAAGAAGGTCTTATAAGAGCATGTGATATCATAGACCTTATCATAGAGATTCTTCGTGGAAGCTCGAATCTTAAGATGGCAAAAGATTGTCTTATCAATGGTAATGTTGAAGGGATTAAGTTTAAGTCAGAGTCTTCAAAGAAAAAGGCATCCAAGCTTGATTTTACAGAAAAGCAGGCATCTGCCATTCTTGAAATGCGGTTATATAAGCTTATAGGACTTGAGATACTTGCACTTCAGAAGGAATATGATGAATGCTTAGCAAAGATAGCAAAGTATGAGAAAATACTTGGCAGTAAAAAGGCTATGGCTAAGGTTATAAAAGATGATCTTGCACGTATTAAGAAAGAATATGGTGTTGAAAGAAAAACTGTTATAACAGATGCCAAGGTTGCTGTGTTTGTTGAAAAAGAGGTACCAGCACAGGAAGTTGTGTTTATTATGGACAGATTCGGTTACGCCAAGACCATAGATACAGCCTCATATGAGCGTAACAAAGAGGCCATATATAATGACTTTAAGTATGTATTTACATGTATGAATACAGATAAGATATGTATATTTACGGATAATGGGCAGCTTCACCAGATTAAGGTTAAGGATATTCCTTTCGTAACCAGATTCAGGGATAAGGGAACACCGATAGATAATCTTGGTAATTACGACAGCAGTGGTGAACTGATTATCTATCTGTGTGCATATGATACTATTAAGAACCAGAAGCTTCTGTTTGTTACAAGCCAGGGTATGATGAAGATAGTAGATACAGCCGAGTTTGATGTAGCCAAAAGAACAGTAGCTTCAACTAAGCTTCAGGATGATGATAAGATAGTAAGTATTGAGAAAGCTGATATACAGATTCAGACATATTCCAAGTTCAACCTTGATGGTTCGACAAGTGAGGTTGAAGATGTTGTCAGTAATAAGAATGTTGTTGTACAGACCGCCAATGGATACTTCCTTAAGTTCCCACTTTCAGAGATACCAGTTAAGAAGAAGAGTGCAGTTGGTGTAAGAGGCATAAAGCTTGGTAAGGACGATTATATAGAAGAAATATTCCTCATGGATGATGGCATGGAATTCACGATGGAATATAAAGGAAAGAATATAGATTTTGCTAAGATGAAAATGGCACATAGGGATACTAAGGGCGTTAAGGTCAGGGTGTGAAAGTGATTTTTCTTTAATAATTGACTTAATATTGATATAAATGTATTAGTATATCAGGTATACAATCAGCCAGTTGTAATTAATGAAACTGAATATGAGGGAACCATTAAAGTTATCAGAATGTGGATACATTATGATAAAGTAAGATAAAAATGGCATCAGTAGAAAGAGCATTATTTATTCTTTCTGCTGGTGCCTTTTAAAATTAACTCACAATTTTTAATGATAAATTCTGTGCACTCTGTACCATTGATAAGAAATATTCATGTATTCTTGTGTCGTCAGTTAATTCAGGATGGAATGCAAGTCCAATCTGATTCTTATATCTTGCTGCCACAATCCTGTTATCAACAGTTGCAAGCACTTCAACACCTTCTGAAACACTATCAATATATGGTGCCCTTATAAATGTCATAGGGTAGTTACCAATATGCTTAATATCTGCATTAGTTACAAAGCTTGAAAGCTGTCTTCCGTAGGCGTTACGCTTCACAGTGACAGGAAGAGTACCGATGTGGACAGTATCATCATCAGCTATATGTTTTGCGAGAAGTATAAGACCTGCACATGTTGCAAGCGTAGGAATTCCATCATTGATTATAGTACGTATATCGTCCATCATATCAAGCTTGTTAAGAAGTTGACCCTGAACTGTACTTTCACCACCAGGAAGTATAAGACCATCTATTCCCTCTAAATCATCCCTTTGACGAATCTGTATAGCAGTGTGTCCAAGATGTTCAATCATATGAGCATGCTCTATGAAAGCACCCTGTACAGCAAGTATGCCTATATTCATAATAATTTAAACCTCTTTTCTAAGTTATAGAATCGCTATTTTAACGTCCACGTTCTTCCATAATAATCTGAATCTCGCTAGGATTGATACCTACCATGGCTTCTCCAAGATCTTCAGATAATCTGGCTATAAGAGAAGCATCCTGATAGTTAGTAACAGCCTGTACGATTGCAGAAGCACGCTTTGCAGGATTGCCTGACTTAAAGATACCAGAACCTACGAATACACCCTCGGCACCGAG
>DJDY01000177.1 GCA_002435585.1 Lachnospira sp. UBA5912 | reverse complement strand
TCAGTGTTTCTTTAAGTTTTTGTCGCTGCCGTATCGCGGCGACTTGATTATAATATCACCACCCCTCCCATATGTCAACAACTTTTTTCAACTTTTTTTGATTTTTTTCAATTTTGATTTTCATCTTTTATCCAAACATCTCCTCATACCGCACAAATACTGGATTTGTTTGGGCAAACCTTTTTATGCCTTTTATGTATTTTTTTATTTTCTTGTCTGTTTTTGTATATTTATTATATACATATGTATATATTTTTATATATTATTCAAGAAGCTATTTTATGATTTTTTCGTTTTTTTATTTATCTTTGCAATATTATCCGGTACTTACAGGCAAAAAACTTTAAACATTACATCGTTTTTGTCTGAATTACAAAGATTTATCTTTATATCATTTCGTATAATATGTATTGTATTCAAAAATATTTTTACATGCTATCTCATTTATAATACATATTTAAAAATGGGTGCAACAGATATTATTTTATCTGTCACACCCATATATACAACGACATTTATTTATCATTGAATTTAGAAGCTGTGGCCTCCACCACCGCCTCCGCCGCCTGATGAACCTCCCAAAGAGCCACCTGACGAACCGCCACCAGATGAACCACCCGAATCAGACTCTACTGGCGAATAGGTCTTGCTCTGGTATGTGTAATTCACCTTGCAATTATCAAACGCTTTATTTACGAATATCCCTTCCATAACAGCACTTCTTGATGGTGCTTTCTTTCTTATATAGAATCTTACAACTGCATAATTAATAAGCAACGCAGCAACAACTGCAAGCAATGCATTACTTATATATTTCATAGGCTGTGATATTTTTCTTCCCTTAAGAAGTGCAAGTTCCTGTTCAAATACACTATATGCACATTTGTAATAATTCTTAGACGAAGCATACTTGTATACATTGTCCGTTATTGTATCAGCATATGAGCTTGTCACTGTGCTATATATACTTCCGTTGCTATGTATCCATATGTTTCTGTTATGCATATCAATTATAAATATAGTTCCACTTTCAGAACCATATCTATTCTTATACAGGTTTCTAACATAGCTTTCTGTCGACATATTATTCGATGCTATAGTCTTAAGCATCACATTACCATATGGTGTAATCTGTTCCATCAGCTCTAATAAAGACTGATAATCATTTTCGCCTATAATTTCTGCATCATCTTCAACAATCGCTTCATATCCCGTTTCTGGATTGACATAACTATACTTATGCTCACCTACATCTTCTGCCATTACCATATGCCTTGATACGTTAATTATGAGCCACGCAAATATAACAATAGCTGACAAAAATGCCATTCTTCTTTTTATCTTTATGTATTTGTATTTTTTATCAGGCATTGTCATCACCCCCACGATAGTTATCAAATTGTGGAAGTTTTCTTGTTGCAAGCACATTATAATATCTTATAAGATCTGTAATTGTATATATTATAGCCGCCAGTTCTGCAATAACTGCCACATAATAATATATATCAGATACTGGATTCAGCCACAGAATAATAACAGCTATCAGCATAGCTATAAGCGAGCCTATATTGCCTGATATCTTTTTCCCCGCTATATTTTTATAGGTTTTATGATTGGAGACAGCAAGTATCACACCGGCTACAAGACAGATAATACATACCAAAAATTCTGTGCCAAAGGATAAATCACTTCCACCATATAGTATTGACGTAAGCTGCAACGTATAAAATGCCGGAACAGCTATACAAATTATAGTAACAATCATAAATATAATCTGGGAAACCGACCGGCTTTTATTAACTCTTTCATTTAATGAGCCTTTGAATGCAGACTTTTTGCTTTCACCGCGTTCTATAGCATCTGCTATATCGTATGCAAGTTTCTGATTTCTTTTTTCCTGATCATCTTTTGATTCATTTCTTATTGTTGCAGAACCTGCATACATCCTGCCTTTATCGTCAAGCTTCTGGTCCTTTATATATATTTTCTTAAGCTCACTATTATACAGTACTATCACTAACAATGCTATAAACGAAGCTATCGCCAGCGTAATCTTTGGTCTTAGCGTAAACGAACTATTCAGCAGTATAAATATAGGTATTGCAAGTATACCTGAACCAAGAAAATATTTAAAAAGTGAAACCGGAAGGTCTGCTGTAACCTTGCCCGTCTGTCCGTTTACAGTTGCATATGCAACTCTGTCTTTATTACGATAGGATAAAAACCACACCGGAAACATAGCCCTGTCCTCAGCTGCTACTCTGGTTCCAAGCATTCTTTCTATATCTCCCTGATAGTTATCAAGACTCACTCTTCCTAAGCGTGCAGTCTTTTTTATATATTGGTAAGTTTCTTTAACCGCAATATCCTTGGCTTCCATCCTGTATACATCTGATGCTACATCCGCTGTATCTGCATAAAACCCACTTAAAAAAGATGGCGTAAATACTTTCATATTCTTAACATCATATGGAGCTATTCCCTCGCTCAGACTATCATCAAATGACGATGATGCATCGTATGACAATCCTTTATAATGACAGTTTACATCACCTGTAATATCGTAATGGTCTGTATATATATAATCCCCTCTTCTGTGGCTCCTAGAACCTTTAAGACATATAGGACCCTGCTGGACAATATAATACGTCCAGTATGGCATATATATGCCTCTGAATCCATCTATATATTTTTCGTCTTTTAATTCCTTAGGTGCAAACAATGCATGCCGAACCATTTTCCTGTATGCCTGTTTGCAATCTTCTTTTGTTTTCGAAAATGGAATTATATATCCCGGCTTTAGCTCCTTTGACACTCTGCTTGTAAGAATAGTTGATGCACCACAAAAGCTGCAGAAATTCGCAACCGTATTATCAGTGCTTAATATTTCTCCACCACACTGTGGACATTTAAATACAGTTACATCAAACTCTTTACTTTCTTCTGCATCATTTTCCTTACTTATTGCATATGGGTCATATTCTGAGCCACAATGATCACATTGCAGCTGTTGTGAAAGTATGTTAAAAGTCAGCCTTCCACCGCAATTCTGACACTGATACATATGTTAATCCCCCTCATATATCATAACTATTTCAGTGCGTTCTTTGCTTTATCAGTGATTTCTCTCTGATATGCTATTTCATTCTCAATATTTCTTGCAACTTCATTAGCAGTATATGCAGCATCTACGACCTTGTTGAGAACATTTCCTATCTCATCAGCTTTCTCTTTCTGCTGGTTAGAATTCTCGTATATATTTTTCATCGAATCAACTGTTTTTCCAACTGACTGTTGTACCATATTAATAGTATCTGTGATTTCTTTCGATGATTTAGCTGATTGCGCTGCAAGGTTTCTTACTTCACTGGCTACAACTGCAAATCCTCTTCCGTGTTCTCCCGCCCTTGCTGCTTCTATAGAGGCATTAAGCGAAAGTATATTAGTTCTGCTTGATATTGATGATATAACACCTGCAAACTGTTCAATATCCTTAGAAAGCTTCTCAAGCTCCTTTATTCTTGCAGCTGACTCTTCAGCTACCTCATTAAGCTCAGCTATCATCTTAAGTATCTCTTCAACGCTTGAGATACTTTCTTTTACAAGATTAAGTGATGTATCTGATGAATTAATAACATCAAACGCATCTTTTTCAAGCTGTTCCTGAGACGAATCCAATCCATCAAGTATTCCTGACAGATTGCTGACTAAATCATTATTATCCATTGTATTCCTCCAAATATGTATTTAAAATGTCTATGATATAAAAATACACTAATATCTTTATACTCTGCTTATAAAAAAATATATCGCAATACAGATATCTTTATATAAGATCAATTGCTTCATTGACATTATGTATACCAATAAGATTGATTTTATCATTTTTTTTAATATTTTTCAAGCACACATAAGGCAATATACATGTCGTAAATCCAAGCTTAACAGCCTCATTTACCCTTTGCTGTGCCTGTGTTACTGCCCTTACCTCTCCTGAAAGTCCGACCTCACCAAATATTACAGTTTTACTGTCAACCTCCCTATTCTTAAAGCTGCTGACAAGGGCTATCACTATTCCAAGGTCAAGTGCCGGCTCAGATACTTTTATTCCACCTGCAACATTAAGGTAGGCATCACTTGATGACATTCTCATGCCTGCTCTTTTCTCAAGAACCGCCATCAACAGATTAACCCTGTTGTAATCTGTTCCTGCTGCGGTTCTTCTTGGCATACCAAAGTTAGAATCACACACAAGCGCCTGGACTTCAACCATAAGAGGTCTTGTTCCCTCAATAAGACATACTACTACAGAACCTGAAGCACCTTCAGGCCGGCCATTTAACATATATTCAGAAGGGTTTTCCACTTCTTTAAGACCATCCTGCAGCATTTCAAACACGCCTATCTCATTAGTGGAACCAAACCTGTTTTTAACACTTCTTAATATTCTGTAAGAGGCATATCTGTCCCCCTCAAAATAAAGCACTGTATCTACCATATGTTCAAGAACTCGCGGTCCTGCAACCACGCCCTCCTTCGTTACATGTCCAACGATAAATATCGATATGTTAAGTCCCTTTGCAAGCTGCATAAGTATAGATGTGCTTTCCCTTACCTGCGACACACTTCCTGGTGCTGCTGATATTTCTTCTCTATACATGGTCTGTATTGAATCTATTATAACCACCTCTGGCATCTCATCTTTAAGTATCTGTTCTATAATATCAAGATTAGTCTCACACAGTATTTTAAGGTTATCGCTGCATTCTCCTATTCTTTCAGCCCTCAGTTTTATCTGCCTTAAAGACTCTTCTCCAGATATATATAGCACCCTTTTACCTGAATCAGACAAATAGTAACACATTTGTAAAAGCAATGTTGATTTACCTATGCCAGGATCACCACCTACAAGCACCAGCGACCCCTGCACGATTCCTCCGCCTAACACTCTGTCAAGTTCACCTATTCCTGTAAGCGTTCTTTCTTTTTCCTCTGAATTAATCTCGTTAAGACTTACAGGATGGCTATTGTCAGTATTTATATTCCTTCTGACAGCCGTTACACCCTTAGTCTGTGACCTGGAAGCCACTGGTTCTTCAACAAATGTATTCCATGCCTTACAAGCAGGGCATTGTCCAAACCATTTTGCTGATTCATATCCGCATTCACTGCAAAAAAAAGCCGTACTCTTACCTTTTGCCACATTTTCCTCCTTTTTCTTTTGCGCTCATTATATCAAAAATGCCACACCTGCATATGTCAGATAATGACTTTATGCAAAGTGTGGCATATAATTATCTTTTATATTATGCCTTAACTACTTCTACTCCTACAGTCTTTCCTTCTTCAAGAGCTACTGAAAGAACTATCTTACCACCCATATTAGTAGCCATACTGCCTTCAAATGCACCATCTATAGTTACATTATAAGAAGCGCCTTCTTCAAGTTCTACTGTAATCTGTGCATCTTCGCTTCCTTCTACCTTGAATGATAAGCCTGTATCTGTAGCTTTAAAGTTCATAACTGCTGTTCCAGGTACTGACTCATATACGAAAGAACCGTTACGCTCAAGCTTAGTTATTTCCTTAAATGTCTTAACCTTATAAGTATCTCCACAATGCTCGAAATCTGATAACTTAGACTTAGTATCCAGCTTATAATTACCAAAGCTAAGAGTTCCATCCTTTTCTGAACGAATTAACTCATTAATTACTGGCATATTATTGTCCTCCTGCGTTTTTACGATTTTGTTGTGTTTCTTAACATAATAATCTTTATCTGATTAAGTTCTTAACACAAACAATTATTTATATTTTGATTATACATCAAATTGTATAACAATGCTAGTATTTTACTAGTATTGTTTGTTAATTTTTATCTGTTATGACCTCTTTTTAGAGTGAAGTCCAGCTTCTTATCCTTTAATGTCACAAGCACCTTATTACCTGGCTTTATCTTACCTTCAAGAATTCTTTCTGCAAGTTCGTCCTCTATCTCATTCTGGATAGTCCTTCTTAGTGGACGTGCTCCATACTTCTGGTCATATCCTTTATCCACAATATAAGCCTTAGCCTCATCGTCCAGCTCAACCGACAGTTTCATCTGATCCATGATTCTTTTATTAACAGTCTTCATCATAATATCTACTATCTGTCCAATCTGTTCTTTCTTAAGCATGTGGAATACTATAATATCATCAATTCTGTTAAGAAATTCCGGTTTGAATATTCTCTTAACTTCGTCCATAACCTTGCTCTTCATATTATCATGAATCTGTTCATCTGTAGATGACGATGCAAATCCAAGAGACTTAGGTGCAACTATATTCTCTGCACCTGCATTTGATGTCATAATTATAACCGTATTCTTAAAATCAACAACTCTTCCTGTAGAATCGGTTATATGTCCATCATCAAGAACCTGTAAAAGCACATTAAACACATCCGGATGTGCCTTTTCCACCTCATCAAACAACACAACTGAATATGGATTTCTTCTTACCTTTTCACTAAGCTGTCCACCTTCATCGTATCCAACATATCCTGGAGGTGAGCCAATAAGCTTAGACACTGTGTGTTTCTCCATATATTCAGACATATCAACTCTTATCAGGGAATTATCTGTTCCAAACATAGCATCGGCAAGTGCTTTGGAAAGTTCTGTCTTACCAACACCTGTAGGTCCTAAGAAAAGGAATGAGCCTATTGGTCTGTTCGGATCTTTAAGTCCCACTCTTCCTCTTCTTATAGCTTTGGCAACAGCTGTAACTGCCTCATCCTGTCCTACAACCCTGTTATGAAGTGTCTGTTCAAGATTAATAAGTTTTTCTGATTCTGCCTGTGCTATCTTATCAACAGGAATCTTAGTCCACATAGACACCGTCTTTGCAATAACATCTTCATCGACGAGCAGATCAGATGTATTCATCTGTTCTGTCCACTTATCTTTAAGTTTTTCTAGTCTTGCTTTCTTTCTTGCCTGCTGTTTCTTTATCTGTGCAGCATCATCATATCTTTCTTCCTTTATTGCGTTTTCTTTATCCTGCGATAAATCTTCTATCTGTTTCTCAAGTTTTTTAATATCATCAGGTACTGCATATGCTTCAAGCCTTGTCCTTGACGATGCTTCATCTATAAGATCTATAGCCTTATCAGGAAGGAATCTGTCATTGATATATCTTTTTGACAGTTTTACTGCTGCCCTTACAGCATCATCAGTTATCTTTACCTTGTGATGCTCTTCATACTTTGGTCTTAGTCCCATAAGAATATCAACTGCCTCTTCTTCTGTAGGCTCTTCAACCTTAACTGGCTGGAATCTTCTCTCTAATGCTGCATCCTTTTCTATATGTTTTCTATATTCTTCAAGTGTTGTAGCACCTATAAGCTGTATTTCTCCTCTTGCAAGCGATGGCTTTAATATATTGGATGCATCTATCGCACCTTCTGCCCCACCAGCTCCTATAATTGTGTGAATCTCATCCAGAAAAAGAATTACATTTCCAGCATTTTTAACCTCTGCTATAACTCTTTTTATTCGTTCCTCAAACTCACCTCTATATTTAGAACCTGCAACCATCCCTGACAAATCAAGTGTAACAAGTCTTTTATCTTTTATTGTTTCTGGAACCTCTCCTTCAACTATACGTAAAGCAAGTCCCTCAGCAACTGCTGTTTTACCAACTCCAGGTTCACCTATAAGACAAGGATTATTCTTGGTTCTTCTTGAAAGAATCTGAATAACTCTCTGTATTTCTGCATCCCTTCCTATGACAGGATCAAGCTTCTTTTCTCTTGCAAGCTCTGTTAAATCCCTGCTGTATTGGTCAAGCATTGCCGTAGCCTTTTTATCTTTTTGCCTTATACGTCCATTCTGGAAATCTTCACGAAGACGCGAAACATCCTCTCCCATACCTTCAAGAAGCTCTGTATATATTTTTTTTACAGATACCCCCATAGTATTAAGAAGTCTTGAAGCAACGCTGTCTGTTTCTTTAAGCATTGCTATAAGTATATGTTCTGTTCCTATACTGTCTGCCTTGAATCTTGCTGCCTCGTTTGCTGCATTTGCAAGTATCTTCTTTACTCTTGGTGTATATACCGCTGGTTCCTTTACACTTACTGCACAATCTGGTGCAATAAGCTGATATATAAGATTAAGCACTTTATTCTCTGTAACATCATTGTTCAAAAGCACTTTACCTGCAAGGCAATCCTCTACCTGTATAAGACCGATAAGCAGATGTTCTGAACCAATATAACTATGTCCGTTAACCTCTGCAGCAAATGCAGCCTGCTCAAGAACTCTCCTTGCCTGGTCTGTGAATTTATTCTGCATACTAATCCTCATTTCTGCGCACATTTATATATTTACTGCATCACACATAACATATCAGTATCTTGTACGCATAGATACCAACCATATATGTGAATAATCATAATTGCTAAAAAATATCACTTAGTTTCTTCATTATAACCCAGTATGGTCCAAAATATGTTATCAGAGCCACAACAAATGCAACAAGTACTGATATTGAATTAGATGAAGTTGCATTATACATCATATTGTAAGTCAGCAATGTACACAAGCCCATAATAGCCGAACAGATAACAGGTCTTGCAAACACTTTCATAACAGGAAGCTTGTAACCTTCCTCCCTGTACAAGGTTATAAGATTCAGTACAAATATAATAATTGGAAATGATGCGTTACCTATAACAAGTGCATATATTCCAAGGTCTGTCGTAAATAGTAACACTACTACAAGCACCATATGAACAATAAGTGATATAAATGAATGATACATTGGTGACTTCATTCTGTCTATAGCCTGAAGCGCTGAACTTGTAACTGTTGAAAGTGTATAAAACACTATAGCGACAGCTCCAATCTTAAGCATTATTCCCCCCTGTACACTATCATATCTTGCAAACAGCAGCTTAATTACAGGTTCACCTATAACAAATAATCCTATAAATGACGGAACTGCTATAAACATATCAGTCTTTAATGTCTTGGTAATCTTTGCATGAACACTCTCATGTTGTCCTGTCGTATATGAAGCAACTATACTTGGAAGCATTGAAGCTGACAATGCTGATGCTATACCCTGTGGTATGCTGATAAGAAGTGTATAGCTTGAACTGAAGTTTCCAAGATCTTTTGTGATATTGGCTGTCTTGCCACGCATTACCATTATATTGCTGAATGTTACATCATCTAAAAGAGCACTTATCTGGTAAAATGTCTGGCTAAGTATAATAGGAACCATAGTCATGATAATGGTCTTGTATATATACTGATTAGTATCTCTCCAGTTAGAACTGTTATCCTTTTCAATCATTTTCTTGAACTTTGGACGATATAACATATATAAAAATACAAAAAATACAAGTGCCGTTAAAGCACCCATAGCTGTACCTAATGTACTTCCTGCTGCACCATGCGCAGAAACATTGCTGGCTGTAGCATATGCCTTCATAAGAATATAACCAGCCACAATACTTACAACAGCATTTACTATCTGTTCAATAATCTGCGACACAGCTGTCGGTATCATAGTTCCCTGTCCCTGGAAAAAGCCTCTTAAGACTCCCAATATAGCCACAAAAAATATAGTTGGTGCCAACACTCTTAATGGTATGGCAAGTCCTGGTACACCACCGCCATATACAACTTTTTCTATAAAATCTGCTCCAAAAAATACAAGAAGTGCTGCCACACCACCTGTAACAAATCCTACAACAAGTGAACATCTTAGTACTTTTTCTGCACTCTTATATCTTTTCTTTACAAACCTCGCTGAGATAAGCTTGGAAACAGCCATTGGAAGTCCATATGATGAAAGAACAAGCATTATATTATATACATTAAATGCCGTTCCATATATTCCATTTCCTTCGCTTCCAATAATATTCAATACTGGAATTCTATATACCATTCCTATTATTCTTACAAAAATTCCTGCCATTGCAAGTATGGAACCCTGAAGAATAAAATTACCTTTGTTTTTAGATGACATTTTTTAATCCTCTTATATTATTTAAATACCCATCTTTTCTGTATGTTATAACTGATAACAAACAAAATAAGATCTACTATTATCTTCGTTATAGCAACTGCTACTGTACCTGAAGCAAGAAGCCTTGTAAATATGTACACAAGCAGATACGATACTGACATCTGGAAAAACCACAATATATAATATCTTACTGCTGATGACTTTACATCTTTATCTGACTTAAACACATGCTTTCTATTCATCGTGAAATTAAACACAGAAGATAATACCCTGGCTGTAACCGTACTTACTAAAAGCCTTAATGATATTGTAAGCATAACGAGAAAAATATCAAGTAAATTAAATATTAAATTATCTATAACCCATGATGCAAGCGAACTTAGCGCATATTTTACTGCTGTACCTGTAAACGAGTATTTAAATATAACTTTATATATTTTTATAGAATCTTTAACAGGATTAAAATGTGTTGAAGCATTTTCCTCTATATAAACTGTTCTTATTGGAACTTCCATATAAGGTATATGAGATCTTTTAAACTCCAGAAGCATTCTTGTTTCATATTCAAAACGTTCACCCTCAATATCACAGAACGTCTGCAGATATCTGTAAGGTATCGCCCTTAAGCCTGTCTGTGTATCTGATATATCCAGTCCACACATGGCTTTAAACACAAAACTTGTAAGATTGTTACCAAATCTGCTTTTAAATGGAACATCGTCACCATCAAAAGTTCTTACACCCAGCACTACCTTATCCTGGTTAATCATAGCTTCACAGCAGTTATATATATCATCTGCCTGATGCTGGTTATCACCATCTACAGTTACCACACCCAAATAGTCCTGCCTGTTTTTTATGCAATATTCAAAGGCTGTCTTTAAGGCTCTGCCTTTTCCCTTATTAACCTCATGTGTAAGAATCGTACACTCTTCATATGCTCCCACCTTTTCAAATGGCCACATATGACTCTCATCACTTCCATCATTAACTAATATTATATCACTGAATCCCTTCTTAACAAGCGAATCCACAACTGTAACAAGCTTCTCATCAGGATTCAGTGAAGGAATAATAACTGATACTTTCATATCTTTTCTTTACGCTCCTATCTATGCATCTGTACTATACACTTTTTACCACAGCGTTATACCATCGCACATACCCTTTGATGATATAATAATTTTATGAATATTGCAATATTTCATAAAAAATAAGTAACACTAACAAGCCTGCATTCATATTATTGTATTGTAAATGTTTTAATCGGAGGATTATTTATGAGTGATTTAGCAGCAACAAACTGCGGCGGATGCAACGGATGTGGAGATTGTGGTTGTGGTAACAACAACTGCATCTGGCTTATTATTCTCTTACTTCTTTTCGATAATAATGGATGTGGATGCAACAACGGCTGCGGATGTGGCTCAAACAACTGTATATGGCTTATCTGTCTTCTCCTCTTATGTGGCGGCTGCGGCGACTGTGGCAACACATTAGGCTTTGGAGGATGTGGATGCAATAATGGCTGTGGTGGATGCAACAGCGGCTGCGGATGCTGAATTAACAAGAATCATTAAACAAAAGTCTCATACATTAGTATTATAAATAAATAATGTAACTTAATATAATACCCTATCTGGTAATAACATCTTTTCAAAATCATAAATATCTTACGGGCAGCCATATAATATATGCTTATTTATTATGCAATGCATAACATATAGGTAACTATATGGCTGCTTTCTTTTATTTATTTCATTCCCATTCCAGCTGACAGGTTATTTATCTTATTCTAAATTGTTATTTATTGTCATATCCATAACTGTTATGAATATATTTATTACAAAACATTATGGGACTACTGTAAATCATGTCTAAACCACTTCCTCTGACCGAATTCGATATTATAACACAGCCAGATTATATACAGCTTCTTAAGGCCATACTCCCTTTTATGGAATATAATATGCAGCGCCGGATATCAACACTTATACGTACCAACGAATTAAAAAACACTATACGCTTCTACAATTCTCCTGCCAACTGTAACATATTCAGGACATGTTCTAACAGCAGTGGAATATCTTTTAACACACCCATTAATGAAATACTAAACAACGAACAGCTAATAAAAACTATTACAACTTATTGTTCAGGAAATATTATAAACATGATTAATACGTACAAAAGCTTCAGTAAAATGTCCGATATGTTCAATATGATGGAAATGTTTAATAATCCATCAGGCTGTAACACATCCGGCAATGGTGAAAACAGCGATGAAAGTATGACAGACAACAACACACAGAACTATACTAAAAACAACTTTAACTATTCACATGGACATAATGAAGATAATAATTATTCATGTAATAATAACCATAATTCGCCAAATCAGCAAAAAGACAATTCTGCAATGTTTAAGAATATCATGAACTCTAACCAGAAAGACCTGTATAATGAGTATATACGACAGCTCGATGCTCTTGACCTTGATTTTAATTCAAAAGACTCATAATTTCACAAATTGCAAAAGACAACATATACATATTTGACACTCATGACACATATTTATATATGTAAATATATTAAAGAGGTCATTAAACTTTTATGTCAGAAACTGATTTCAGGAAACAACTTTTATTAAACGAATTCAAAACTTTGTCAAAGGGAAAAAGCAAAGAAGAACTTGTGCCGCTAATATTTGCGCTAAGTCAGAAAGCCAAGCAGGCGGGCATACAATTCACCAGGCAGGACTGCGAGATGATATATAAGCAGATAGTGCCTGATGGAGAACCGCATGCGTAAACAAATTACTGTTTAACACACATTCGGTTAACATACGGACGACATCATATATGAGAAACGCAGGTGTGCATACAAAGGCGATGCCAGAAGATTCTCTTGGATATTTCTAAGACTTTTCAAATAAC
>DJDY01000087.1:2763-6978 GCA_002435585.1 Lachnospira sp. UBA5912 | reverse complement strand
TATATGATGTCTGGTTGTGACTTAATTTACGAAAAATGAATGTGTGGTTAAATCAGAGGGGAGAGGCTTGATGGGCGTAATGTGCGCTTTGCGCTCAATTACGCCTTATATCGTCCATTCGTCACTTATCAGTGACTTCACTAAACAGTAATAATGCTATACAAGGGCATAATACTTTATTTCCTCTGTAATCATAAATCCTAATCCATTATACAGATTAACAGCAGCAGGATTTCTGCCGGAAACGTGTAAGATAAAACTCTTAGTCATATTATCATTTTTACTTAATTCATGAATCATAACAGATAAAAGATATTTTGCGCATCCTGTGTGCCTGTAATAAGGCATAGTAAAAACATCATGTATACATATGCTGCTATCGTAAGCTGAATAAGATATAGATGTAATAACAGTATCATTACGTGTGTTAATCAGTCGATACATATCATCGTATTTATCAACAATATACTTTTTATTCAAAATGTTCTTGTTAATATCCCCTGAAATAAATCCTTTCTGTTTTGAATCTAAAGGTGTAAGAGACATCAGATATTCACTGTGTGAATATTTAAAAGCTGAAGAACAGATATTTTTTTCCAGACATTTTTTTCCTGCAACAATATATTTAATCCGCGGTAATTGTATATCAGCTTGTTCACAGCATAAAGATATATATAACTTTAATTCTTTAAGAAGTGAACTGAATACTTTTTGTCCACGGAATTCAGGGTCAACCATTGCTGTGATTTCAATTTCAATGTTTTTTTGAAGCTTATTAAAGCTGGAATCATTATACAGAAACTCAGGTGTAACGCATGATATGAATCCGATGAGTTTATTGTCATTAGTATATGCAGCAAATTGGATAAGGTCATCAGTATGAGGATTATCGTAGTAGGGAGTATAGTTACATTTATTAATGAGCTGTTCAACATCATTTATGTTAAAAGTATCATGTATGGAAGTTATATCATTGTAGATTTTTCTTTTGACCATATAAAAGTATCCTTTCAAAGGTTGATAATACACTATTTGAAAAATTATATGATATAGTTATTATCAATAACATATGAATAGTACGATGTGAATGCCAAAATTATAGAATAATTTATGCATGTTTGAAAAGTGTTTTATAATCTTTGATATTCATATAATAGTGTTTTAATAGTGTTTTTAATGGTATTTTAATATAAAAAATATAAAATATAATTAAAAATATTGTAGCAAAGTCAAAGATAATGTACAATAATAAATATTATGATGACAGGAGATTGCAGAGATTACGAATTAAAGAAGCAGTCTGTCTGCATTAATAAGGAACAACACATTTTTGTCCGGGAAGAGAATTATTGTTTTCACGGAAACATACTAATAATGAACGTTTATCTTAAGTTCCTAATACTACAGAAAATAATAGAAAGGTCGATTTATGAGTAAAGTAGCGATATTAACAGATAGTAACAGCGGTATTACACAGGCACAGGCAGGACAGATGGGAGTAACAGTTATTCCTATGCCATTTTTTATAGATGGAGTAGAATATCTTGAGGATATTAATCTTTCTCAGGAGCAATTCTACGAAAAGTTAAATAATGATGCGGATATATCAACATCTCAGCCATCTATAGGTACATTACAGGACTATTTTGACAGACTTCTTAAGGATAATGATGAAGTTGTATTCATACCGATGTCAAGCGGTCTTAGTGGAACATGCCAGACGGCAACTATGCTTGCTTCTGATTACGATGGCAGAGTTCATGTTGTAAACAACCAGAGAATCTCAGTTACCATGAGACAGTCAGTTGAGGATGCCAAGGCACTTGCAGCTAAGGGAAAGACGGCAGAAGAGATTAAGAATATACTTGAGGAGCATAAGATGGACTCAAGTATATACATAACACTCGAAACATTGAAGTATCTTAAGAAGGGCGGGCGTATCACACCTGCTGCAGCAGCTATAGGAACTATGCTGAAACTCAATCCGGTACTTCAGATACAGGGTGAAAAGCTTGATGCATATGCTAAGGCAAGAGGAAAAGCTTCAGCTAAGAAGATTATGCTTAATGCCATGAAGGATGATATGGAAAAAAGATTTGCAGATTATGCTAAAGATGGACGTATGCATATGGCGGTTGCATACACTGGTAATGTTAAAGAGGCTGATGAATGGGCAGAAGCCGTTAAAGAAGCATTTCCACAGTTTGATTTCCATATGGATCCGTTATCTCTTAGCGTTGCATGCCATATAGGATATGGTTCACTTGCTATAGCTACATCAGCATATATTCCGGAGGTAGAATAATGGCGGCACCTTCAAGAAGTGAGATAGACGACAAGTTCAAATGGGCAGTGAATGATATATACAGTTCAGATAAGGCATGGAATGCAGATTATGACAAGATTATGGATATGTCTAAGGAGCCATGTAGATTTGCCGGGGTTATAGCAGATTCATATAATAATCTTTATCAGGTGTTAAAGGAAATAAGTGATGCAGATTATATCGTTGAAAGAGTGTATGTTTATGCATTCATGAAATACTATGAGGATACTACTAATCCGGTATATCAGGCTATGTCGGGAAAAGCACAGGCAGCTGCTGCTAAGCTGTCTGAGAAGTATGCATTTGCAGAGCCAGAGATATTAAATATGGATGAGAATCTTCTTGATGAATATATGCATCATGAAGAACTCAAGCTGTATCAGCATATGATAGATGATATGTTGAGCCAGAAGGAGCATACATTATCAAAGAAAGAGGAACTTCTTTTAGCAAAGGCATCACAGGTTATGTCGGTACCTAATGAGGTGTTCTCCAAGTTTAATAATGCAGATGTAAAGTTTGGCAATATAACAGATGAAGATGGTAATTCAGTTGAACTTACAAATGGCACCTATATAAAATACATGCAGAGTCAGAACAGAAATGTAAGAAAAGAAGCATTTCAATGTCTGTATAAAGAATACAAGCAACATATCAATACATTATCTTCATGTTTTTATGGTAATGTAAAGCAGGCCATGTTCAGGGCTGATGCAAGAAAATATGAATCAACACTTAATATGTATCTTTCAGATTCATTTATACCGGTAAATGTTTATAAGAATCTTATAAGCACAGTGGATAATAATCTTGATTGTATGCATAGATACGTTGACATTAGGAAAAAGGCACTTGGAGTTGATGAACTTCATTTTTATGACATATATGCTCCTATGGTAGAAGACTATGAATGGAAGGTTACATATGAAGAAGCCCAAAAGATGGTTCTAGAAGCTCTTGCTCCTATGGGTGAAGAATATGTAGCTAAGGTTAAAGAAGGCTTTGAATCCGGATGGGTTGATGTATATGAGAATAAGGGAAAGTGTACAGGTGCATTTTCATGGGGCGCATACGGAACACATCCATATGTATTTCTTAACTTTTCAGGTACGCTTGATGATGTATTTACAATTATTCATGAGATGGGTCATGCAATGCATACATACTATTCTAATTCCAATCAGCCTTATATATATGCTGGATATAAGATATTTGTTGCTGAAGTTGCATCAACATGTAATGAGGCACTTCTTATGAACTATCTTTTAAATCAGTGCAGGCAGGATGTGGTTGAAAAGAATTGTGATAATGTTAATGGTAAACAGGCACTTAATGAATTAGAAAAGAAGAGAAGATATCTTCTTAATCATTACTTTGAACAGTTTAAGGGCACATTGTTCAGACAGACCATGTTTGCGGAGTTTGAGATGAAAGCTCATAGTATGGCAGAGCATGGAGAGGTTCTTACAGCAGATAATCTGTGCGACATGTACAGAGAACTCAATAGGAAATATTTCGGGGAACAGTGTGTTATAGATGATGAAATAGCCTATGAATGGTCGAGAATACCACATTTTTATACACCTTTCTATGTATACCAGTACGCAACTGGATATTCAGCAGCTATAGCGATAGCAGCAGGAATACTTAAAGGCGACAGTAAGATAAAGGAAGGTTATAAAAAGTTCCTTTCCGGAGGCTGTAGTATGCATCCTATAGAACTGCTTAAGCTATGCGGAATAGATATGGAAAAACCAGAAGTTGTACAATCGGCACTAGATGTATTCAAAGAACTGCTCGATGAGTGGAATTAAGATATAATGAGCGCAAAATAAAAGGAAGCGGCTGCAAAGCAGCCATTTACTTTTCTTGCGCCATTAACGAACGAA
>DJDY01000087.1:0-2666 GCA_002435585.1 Lachnospira sp. UBA5912 | reverse complement strand
GTTCGTGAGTGCAGGTTGTAAAAAGAGTGAATCATGATATAATAAGCGCCGGGTGGTAGTAAACACTGTCATCCGGCGCTCTTTTAATGTAAAAAGGCTTTTAATTAATGGCAAATAAAATAACAAATTCACATTAATAATTCTGATAATATACAATAGGTTTAGATAAGACTTTTGTATAACTTTGTAATATCTTCAACACTTGTTTCTCTTGGGTTACCAGGTCTGCATGCATCATCATATGCTGATTGTGCAAGGAATGGAATATCCTCTTCCTTGACAATATCCTTAAGATTAGCTGGAATACCAACATCCTGTGATAGCTTCTTAACAGCATCAACAGCCGCTTTTCTGTATTCTTCCTGAGTCATATTCTCTGTTCCAGGAACACCCATGGCCTTTGCAATATCACGATACTTCTCTCCAGTAGCAGGAGCGTTATACTCCATAACTGTAGGAAGGATGATAGCGTTAGCAACACCATGTGGAGTGTCATATAATGCACCAAGTGGATGTGCCATAGAGTGAACGATACCAAGACCTACGTTAGAGAATCCCATACCAGCTATATACTGACCAAGTGCCATACCTTCTCTTCCTTCTGGTGTGTTTTCAACTGCACCTCTAAGGTTCTTAGATATAAGTTCGATAGCTTTAAGGTGGAACATATCTGATAATTCCCATGCACCTGCTGTGATGTAACCTTCGATAGCATGAGTAAGAGCATCCATACCTGTAGCGGCTGTAAGACCCTTAGGCATACTTGACATCATATCTGGATCAACTACTGCAACAACTGGAATGTCATGTGGGTCAACACATACCATCTTACGATTCTTGCTTGTATCTGTGATAACGTAGTTGATAGTAACTTCTGCAGCTGTACCAGCAGTAGTAGGAACCGCAATAATAGGAACAGCTGGTTTCTTAGTAGGAGCAACACCTTCAAGACTTATAACATCGGCAAACTCAGGGTTGTTGATAATAATACCGATAGCCTTGGCAGTATCCATAGAAGAACCACCACCGATAGCAATAAGATAATCAGTACCTGCATCCTTGAAAGCCTTAACTCCAGTCTGAACATTCTCTACTGTTGGATTAGGCTTAATATCAGAATATACTTCATAAGCTAAGTTGTTCTCATCAAGTACATCAAGAACTTTTTTTGTTACACCGAACTTGATAAGATCTGGATCCGAACAAACAAATGCTTTCTTAAATCCCCTTGAAATAGCTTCTGTAGCTATCTCTTTAATAGCCCCCTTTCCATGATAAGATGTACCATTAAGAATAAATCTCTGTGCCATAATAAATATTTACCTCCATTCACGTTTTTAATTCATAACTACATTTTAACACTTTGTTTAAAATATACAAGTAAAATATCAAAAAAAGTTAAATTGTGTCTAAAATTCATAAAAAAGTTCATATATGTATGTGCAATAATAACTGGAACAAAATGTTGCCCTAATGCAAAGATGAAAAGATTATATTAAAAATAATCATATATAATAATTAAAAACAGAAAAAAAGGCTGCTGGCAGGAAATTATAAGTATACGGATACAAGAAGTAGATGTATATGTAAAGATAGTATTAGCAAGCCTTGAAATTAACTAAAGTGGAGGATAGTATATGACGATATTTGATGTTTCGGGTTTGGATAAGCATATTAGCATGGATGAAGGAGGCAATGCATACATAACAATAGATACGTGCGGATATAATAAGGATGCAGATACAGTGCTTAAAAGCATAAATGGTATAGAATGGATAGATCAGAATACATACTTAATACCTAAAGAAGTGCATGATAGATATTGTGAGTATTCTATAGAAATTACAGATGATGAAAGTATTTATTCGGTGGAATGTGTCAGAAGACCATATTACAGAATGAGAGGAAAAAAGGTAACGCATGAACAGGCTTTTGACATAATAAGAAAAACGGATAACTTTTTTAGTTGTTATATGGATGATATTTCGTATAATAAAGATTATGTAGGTAGTTGTAATTTTGATAACTGGCTTATTCAAAGAAATCATTATCCTAGAGGGTATGGATGGATTCACGTTGATGGAACAGTGGGGTGTAATGCCATAACGCAGAAATATCCAACAGTTATGGAGTGTGTATGTGAATGGTTAAATAATCTTATGGCATTTCCATATCTAGACCTTGTAATTACATTTACTTGTCTTGATGAAGGAATAATATATGATTCAGAGGATAACTATTCAAACATAGATGATGATGAGAGCAATTTTGCAAGGGTTGTGTTGTTGGGCATAGAAGTTCATGATAAACAGATAAAGGTAACCAGTTCTAAGGAGGCTGTGCATAAATATAATGAATATGATAATAAATATGGTGTAATCGCTGAAAGATATCAACCTGAATATTATGATGATAATAAAATAATCCAGGTTGATGAGACTTACTTAAGAAAATGTATAGAATCATATGGACTTGATGCAGATAAAGAATTAAGTGAGATACCTGAATATGTATGGAAGTAAAATAAGTAATGAAATAAATCTAAATGTGTTTATAGTATGCTTATAGTTATATTATAGTATGATATACACAGATCCTACGTAATTCATGTAATTCGTATTAAACATGAGTTCGGGAAGTGAATTGCTCTTCTCGGTAATAAAATA
>DJDY01000055.1 GCA_002435585.1 Lachnospira sp. UBA5912 | reverse complement strand
TTCATGGGTATTCCAGGTGAGAATGCAAATGAAGTATTCTCAGCTAACGAGTATCTTACAAGAAGTAATCTTATGAAGGCATTCAGAGATGATTATGATACACCTATTGCCAAGTTTAAGAAGGTTGCTGTAGTTGGTGGTGGTAATGTTGCCATGGATGCAGCCAGAACAGCTTTAAGACTTGGTGCTGAGGTACATATTGTATACAGAAGAAGCGAGGAAGAACTTCCAGCAAGAGCTGAGGAAGTACATCACGCTAAGGAAGAGGGTATTATATTTGACCTTCTTACTAATCCAACAGAAGTTCTTACAGATGATAAAGGTAATGTTACTGGTATCAAGTGTGTAAAGATGGAACTTGGCGAACCAGATGCTTCTGGCAGAAGAAGACCGGTTGAGATTCCAGGTTCAGAATTTGTTATGGAACTTGATGCAGTTATTATGTCACTTGGTACATCACCTAACCCACTTATATCATCAACAACTAAGGGACTTGATATTAACAAGAGAAAGTGTATTGTTGCGGAAGAAGAGAATGGACAGACATCTAAGGAAGCTGTATATGCAGGTGGAGATGCTGTAACAGGTGCAGCAACAGTTATTCTTGCCATGGGAGCTGGAAAAGCAGCTGCTAAGGGTATTGATGAATATCTTTCTAATAAGTAATATAAGCGGGAAGCAGTGATACACCAATCACTGCTTCCCGCTTATATTTATTGTAGTTTTAATTGTATTAAACATAAATGAAAGTATTAGTTAAATAAAGTTTCTATATACTTATCAGCGATTGTGTCAGCAAGGTTGTCATCAGTATCTGGAAACTTATTTTTAATGGCATTTTTGATATAATCGCTTCTGTTAAAATATTTCATTTCTTCTGCAATATCGTTTGAGTAAGAAGCTTCGATGTCCTCTTTGCTTACGTTATCAGTTAACCATGAAAGAATAGTGTCTGTATCTTTGTTTTCGATGGCTGCTTTGTTCTTAATGTTTTTAGAATATTTTAAAGACCAGAATCCGATTGCTATAAATCCAACAAAAAGTAATCCAAGAACGATGTTGATAAGTATGAAATTGGAATTACCTTTTACAACAAACTTAAGAATTCCTAAGTCGTTAAGTATAAGTATTATTATTCCGGCAGCGCCACATACGAAAAATGTAATAGCAGAAGATAAGTTGTCTTTGTATTTATCTTCGCTGCTTTCATAAAGGTTGGTAGAATGCATAAGAAGTTCGTTGCCCTCAGCTTCGTTACTTCCAAGTTCATTAATGCCTGATATACTATCATCAATATCGGCTGCTTTGGTTTTTAATTCAATCTCTTCATCAGAATGAATGTTTTTGTCACTCATATTGTCCTCCTTAATTCAGTAAAATATAAAGTGTTTTACTACACGATTGATTTATTATAGAATATAAATGTGAAAAATTAAAGAACATATGTAAAATATGGTAAAACAATAAAGTGATTGGGAAAGGTCATGGTGTTTAATTGATATGAACAGATTTTTAATATTTACAGGAGGCTTTGTTGATATTGAATGGGCAGAAAAATGGCTCACAGATAGACAGACCGAAGACGAAAAGTTTGATTATTGTATAGCAGCGGACAGTGGTTTGGTATATGCTGATAAACTGGGAATAAGGGTTGATTTTCTTCTTGGAGATTATGATTCCGTGGATGAGTGTGTACTTGAAAAATATAAAAAAAAGGTAGATTTTGAAGTGTATCCGAGAGAAAAAGATTATACAGATACACATCTTGCTATAATAACAGCAATTAAAAAAGGAGCAACCGACATATATATACTAGGTGCCACGGGAACGAGAATGGATCATACTCTGACGAATATTGGCAATATGAAGATGGCTCTTGATTGTGGTGTACAGTGTCATATAGTTGATAAACATAATTATATTTATCTGATTAATGATGAAATAGGTACATACACAATAAAGAAAAAACAGCAATATGGAAAATATGTTTCAATAATACCGATGAGCGAAGAAGTTGTTCTTACACTTAAAGGTTTTAAATATGAAATTGACAGATATGTTTTAAAACAGGGACTTAGTATTTGCCAGAGTAACGAAGTGGAAAAAGATGAAGCGTTAATTACAATACATAAGGGATTAGCGGTCGTATGTGAAACAACAGATTAAATCTGTGCAAAATTAATGAAAAAACTAAAAAAAATATAAAAAAACAAGAGGAATGACACAAATATTTACTTGAAATAAATAGTAGATTGTTATAAAATAAACAATAGTTGTTTGCACTAAGCAATATATATTAAAGAGGAGGTCTCGGTAATGAGTAATACTACACAGGCTTTATCAAGAATCGAAGCTATTCTTGATGACAGCAGTTTTGTTGAAATCGGAGCCGCAGTTACAGCTAGAGCTACAGATTTTAACATGCAGGAAAAGAAAGCTCCATCTGATGGTGTAATAACAGGTTATGGAGTAGTTAATGGAAATCTTGTGTATGTATATAGCCAGGATGCTTCCGTATTAGGCGGAACTATTGGCGAGATGCATGCTAAGAAGATTGCCAGCCTTTACGAGAAGGCAATGAAAATGGGAGCTCCTGTGATAGGTCTGATTGACTGCGCAGGTTTAAGACTTCAGGAAGCAACAGATGCGCTTAATGGTTTCGGTGAAATCTATAAGAATATGTCACTTGCTTCAGGAATTATTCCACAGATTACAGCCGTATTTGGCGAATGTGGTGGCGGTCTTGCCGTACTTGCAGAACTTTCAGATTTCGTATTTGTTGAAGAGAAGAAGGCTAAGTTATTCGTTAACAGTCCTAATGCATTAGATGGCAATTATGAGTCTAAGCTTGACACATCAAGTGCAAAGTATATGGCAGAAGCAGGTGTGGCTGATTTTGTTGGAGATGAGGAAACTATCGCTAACGGAGTAAGACAGCTTGTATCTATGCTTCCATCTAATAATGCTGAGGGTACAGTATGTACTGACAATCAGGATGATCTTAACAGAGTGTGCGCTGATATGGCAGCAGAGATAGCTGATCCAGCACTTGCACTTACAGATATTTCAGATGATGGCGTATTTGTTGAAGTTAAGGCAGAATATGCTAAAGAAATGGTTACAGGATTGATTCTCGTTGATGGAGTTACTGTTGGTGCAGTAGCTAACAGAACAGCTGTTTTTGATGAGAATGGTGAAAAAGCAGAAGAGTTTGCTCCAGTACTTACAACAGCAGGTGCTTATAAGGCAGCAGAATTCGTTACATTTTGTAATGCATTTGAAATCCCAGTCCTCACACTTACTAATGTTAAGGGATTTGAGGCTACAGTTAAGTCAGAAAGAACAATAGCTAAGGCAGCAGCTAAGCTTGTATATGCATTTTCTAATGCAGATGTACCTAAGGTTAATGTTATCACAGGTGAAGCTTATGGCAGTGCTTATGTAGCTATGAATTCAAAGTCAATAGGTGCAGATATGGTATACGCTTGGCCACAGGCAAGCATTGGTATGATGGATGCTTCTTTGGCAGCTAAGATTATGTATGCTGATGATATTGCAGCATCTAAGGATGTTACATCAACTATTAATGAAAAGGCAGCAGAATATGCAGCTTTACAGTCAAGTGTTGACCAGGCAGCAGCAAGAGGTTATGTTGATACTATTATTAATCCAGAAGATACAAGAAAGTATGTTGCGGCAGCATTTGAAATGTTGTTTGATAAAAGAGAGGTTCGTGCAGATAAGAAGCATGGTACAGTATAATAAAGAGGTGATAATATGAAGAAAGTTAATATCAAAAAGTTCTTAGTGTTATTTTCACTGCTTGTATGTGTATTCTGCATGACAGCCTGCGATTCATCTAATGGTACTATATCAACAACAAGCGCAAAGTTAGAACGTAAGAATATGATTATCCAGGTGTATCAGTCATATTTAAATGACTGGACAACTGATATGATTACATATCTTGATCAGAATGATTCAGCTAAGATAACATCTGATGCAGAGTCTGCATTACCACTTTCATTGGTTAATGGAAAGCAGTATATCGTTGATCAGAATGGTCTTACAGCTAAGACAATAGGTTTCTATAACAGCTGGAATAGTACAAGAGGAGAGCTTGGTGCTCTTAAGAATATTGGAACTATCAATATTGCACTTAACAAGGATACTGGTAAGTTATGTACAATAACAGTTGATGCGGCTTATGAGAAGAATGATAAGGTATCATTTGAATTCGTTATCAATGAAGATTTTTCACTTGAAAATGGTGCTATCAATCCATCATATAC
>DJDY01000013.1 GCA_002435585.1 Lachnospira sp. UBA5912 | reverse complement strand
GCGAGAAGAAGAGGTTCAACAGGATTTGCCAATTATAAGAAGAAAATATATGACTACTTCTTTGAGGACTCAGACGAGGATTATGAGGCAGAATATTATATCTGATTAATGAAATTATATGCGCAATATCTTACCAGTTGTAAGAGCATTAATTGAAATATTTTATTAATCATAGATGAGTAAATTGAAATATTACACAATTTTGTACTTATAACAAAAATATATTATTACAATTTCATCAAATGTGTACTTGGTATAAACAAAAATGATTTGCAGTGGAAAAAATAAATATAGACAAGTAACATGAGGCGCACAATGAAAGAAAAGAGGATTAAATATGAAGAAAAAAATTACCAATATATTGCTTGGAATAATACCACTTGTACTTATATTAGTTCTATGGTGGTATGCAACGAATTACACGAATACACCTAATGCGGTACTTCCAAAGATATCTTCGGTTGTTAAGACATTTAAGGAGATAGTTAAGTCGGGACAGTTACAGACTGACCTGTTAGCAAGCCTTGAGAGTGTTCTTAAGGGATATGCGGTAGCAGTTATTGTGGGAGTTTTACTTGGAGCACTTATGGGAATGTTTAAGCCAGTAAAACAGATACTACAGCCGACAGTTACCTGCATAAGACAGATACCAATGATAGCGTGGATGCCTCTTATCATACTGTGGTGCGGCATCGGACAGCTCAGTAAGGTAGTTCTTATAGTTATGGCAGCGACATTTCCAATTCTCGTAAATACGCAGAATGGTATAGAAACAACACCAGCAAGTTACATAGAAGTATCTAAGTTATACAAGCTTGGAGTGTTACAGACATTTTTCAGAGTATATCTGCCACACGCACTCCCTAATATTCTTGTGGGTCTAAAGCTTGGTTTATCGGTTTCCTGGATGGCAGTTGTCGGAGCAGAGCTTATAGCCTCAACAGCAGGAATAGGCTACAGAATGAGTATGGCAAGAACGCTTATGCAGTCAGCGGTTCTTATATCGTGCATAGTCGTGGTTGGTTTAATCGGAATAATTATGGATAAGCTGATAGGAGTTATATTTAAGCAGTTCACACCTTGGGAGAAGGTCGGAACTGGCAAATAAGGAGGAAAATTTATGGTATTTAATTCTAATAAAAAAGAAGCAACCCAATATACAAAAAATATTCATAAAGAAATTATGAAAAAACTTAATACCCAGTATGAAAAAGAGGAAGATGAGGATATAGAGGAGTTAAGAAAACATCTTATATATTCAATAGGTGACGAAGACATTTATGATGATAATGGAAACATTTTGTTAAGAAGAAGTGAGCAGTACAGGCTTACAAACGAAGACTATCCCGATACAGTTAATCCGTATCTCTGGAAGAATTATGTGGATGGATATGCTGCAGGTGTTTTAAAGCTGGCAGATGGATTTTATATAGTCTATGGAGTTGACTCATCAGCAATAGGTTTTGCCAAGGGCAGCACAGGCTGGGTTGTTATAGATACAGGTGGTTCATATGAGGCGGGTCAGCTTGCAATACAGCTTATAAAGAAAGCAACAGGTGAGGAGGTATATGGAAATGTGAGTGCAGTTATATACAGCCATACACATACCGACCACCTTGGCGGAATTCTCGCATTTGCTAAAAAAGAGGAATATGGAAAATTAAGTGATGACAGAATTCCTATATATGCGCCTAAAGATTACGAGCAGTCGCTTGTGGATGACAATCTGTATGCAGGTGTCCAGATGAGCAGAAGGCTTCAGTACCAGTGCGGTCTGTATCTTGAAAATAACAGCAATGGACGAGTATCTATTGGACTTGCAAGTACACTTGGTGTACACGGACATATTGACTCAGTTATGCCAACGGAGATTGTAGAGGGGGATGAAACTCTGGTAATAGACGGACTGCATATTGATTTTGTGCAGGCACAGAATACAGAAACAAGAGCACATATGACAGCATTTATAAGGGAATATAAGGTGCTGTATCTTGGAGATGTGGGAGTTGGTTCAACTATACATAATACATATACGATGAGAGGGGCACCTGTAAGAGATGCGAATTACTGGGGTAAAGTATTTTACAAGTTGTATCTTAAGTATGGGGATACAGCAGAATGCGTGTATACAGGACACGGACAGCCACATTTTAAGACTCACGCAAAGCCGGATAATGTTAAGAAATATCTTCTTGATACGGCAGCAGCTTACAAGTATACACACGATGAGGCTTTACTGCTTGCTAATGAAGGCAAAAAGCTACAGGAGGTTGGAAATGAGCTTAAAGTCCCTGACAGCATAAAGCGTACATGGTATACAAGGGCACATTATGGCAACTATTCTTTTAATGCCAGAGGAACAATCCAGAAATATCTTGGATTTTATGATGGCAATCCAATTAATCTTAATCCTCTTCCAGAAGATGAGGCTGCCAGAAAATTTGTGCAGTATGCAGGTTCAGAGGAGAAAATATTGGAAAATGCAGTAAAGGATTATGAGAATGGAGAGTACCAGTGGGTGGCATCGGTTACAAGACAGCTCCTGTTTGTATCTCCGGAAAATAAGGATGCGGCATATCTTTTGGCAGATGCATTAGAACAGCTTGGATATCTTTCAGAAAATGCTTTGCAAAGAAATGCCTATCTTTCAGCGGCGCTGGATGTAAGACATCCAGAGATATATAAGAACATTAATATAAGGGCTATGGATAATGCAGATGTTATTCCTTATGTGTCAGTTGAACTGCTGTTAGATTATCTTGGAATTAATTATGATGGATACAAAGCGCAGGATATAAAGCAGAGATTTGTATTAAAAGTTATAACTGATAAGAAATCAGGGTTGGCTGAAAATCACATCATAGATGTATATAAAGGAACAGTGTTTCATAAAAAGACAGATGATAAAGAAGATTATGTTATTGATAAGGATACTCTTTATAAAATTGCGGCAGGTAAATATGAAAATATATCAGGATTACCAGAGCAGCTAAAGGAGCTTGCAGGTAATGTAGTTGATACGGAAAAATACAAGCAGTTTGCGCTTATTTAATTGAAGGAGGCAATAAGTATGAATAGATTAAGCACATTTATTAAAAAACTGGCAGCAGTCGCATTAACAGCAGGTGTTATAGCAACAGGGCTTACAGCCTGCCAGAATGGTAACAATACAGCAGATAGTTCTACAGTCAGGGATGGAGTTAAGGTTGTAAGGATTGGTTCAAGTGGGACTGATGGTACAGCAACAGATGCTGCAAGAATAGCACAGGAGCTTGGATATTTTGAAGAGGAGCTTGGAAAGGTTGGATAGAAGCCAGAATATGTAGGTTTTACAGGAGCTGGTCCGGCGATGAATGAAGCACTTGCTTCAGGTTCACTTGATATTGCTTTATATGGTGATCTGCCTGCTATAACAGCTAAGAGCAGTGGCATAGATGTGAAGATATTTGCATCATATAGCGCCAATTATCCATTTGCAGTACTTGTAGGAAAGAATACAGGTATTAATTCGGTTAAAGAATTAAAAGGAAAGAAAGTTGCAGTTGGATTCGGAACTATACCATATATGTATTTATCTAAGCTACTTGCTAAAAATGGTTTGTCAATACAGGATATTGAGGTTGTAAACACAGCAACAGATGGACCAACAATGATAGCATCAGGTCAGGTTGATGCAGTTGTTACAGCAGATACGGCGGTAAGAATATACGAGCAGAAAGGACTTGGAACAACACTTATATCAAGTAACAGTGATGAGGATATATCGGGACTTCTTATAGCTGATGCAACAACAAAGTATATACAGTCAGACAGGGATGCAGTAGTAGCTGTTACCAAGGCATTAAACAGAGCTTATGAATATGCAAAAGCTAATCCTGACAGCGCACTTGAGAAGATGGTTACCAATATTTACACTAAAGAATTGTTAGCTGTTACATATTCTGATACAGGTTTTTCGTACTTCAATCCGCAGATAACAGACAGCGTGAAATCAAGAATATTTGCAACAAAAGACTTTATGCTTAGTAACAAGCTTATATCATCTGATATCAGTGTTGATAGTCTCATAGATAATTCTATATATAGTGAAGCAGTAAAGTGAATTTATTGAATATTTAAAATATGATTATTTATAGTAGATAAGAATGAATTTATGCGCAAAATACGTGCGCGGAAAATGAGGATTAATATGAGAAAAAATATATTTACAGGTACAGTTGGGCGCACACTTGCAGAAACAAGATACCAGTATAAAGTAGTAGATACCAATCCAGAGAATGCGCCTAATGTTATATATATAGTTCTTGATGATATGGGTTTTGCACAGCTTGGCTGCTATGGGTCAACAATCAGCACTCCAAATATAGACAGGCTTGCTTATGAAGGATTAAGATACAATAATTTCCATACAACGGCAGTATGCTCTGCAACAAGATGCTCACTTTTAACGGGAGCCAATCATCACGCTGTTGGCTGTGCCAATCTTATAGAGATGAGAACAGGAGCACCTAACAATCCAAATGGAGAATTAAAACCTGAGTATGCACTTATATCAGAGATATTAAAAGAATATGGGTATGCTACTTTTGCCTGCGGAAAGTGGCATCTGTCAGCATCGCAGGGAGCGGCAGGTCCGGTTGACGGCTGGCCGGTACAAAGAGGCTTTGACAGATATTATGGTTTTCTTCACGGCGAAAATGACCAGTACCACCCACACCTTATCAGGGATAATACAGCGGTTAAACAGCCAAAGACAGTTAAAGAAGGGTATCATTTTTCAGAAGATATCGTTGATAATGCGATTGATTATCTGTTTGAGCATAATATGAATTTCCCAAAGCAGCCCTTTTTCTTATATCTGGCATTCGGTGCTATGCACACACCACATCACGCACCGAAGGAGTATATAGATGCTTATAAAGGAAAGTTTGATGCAGGCTGGGATGTAACACGCCAGCTTTGGTTTGAAAACCAGAAACGGATGGGAGTTATACCACAGGATGCTTCTCTTACAGATAAAAATGAATATATAGATGACTGGAATTCGTTAAGTGATAAACAGAAAGCAGTGTATGCAAGGGAGATGGAAGCATTTGCAGGAATGCTTACACATACGGATGCACAGATAGGAAGACTTGTTGATTATATTGAAAAGAGTGAGCAGTTAGATAATACGGTTATCGTATTCTTATCTGATAATGGTGCATCAGCTGAGGGCGGTGTATATGGAAGATTCAATGCTATGAGCGGTCAGGATGTCACAAGCAGACCAGATGATGAAATAGATTATGCATATGAGCATATAGATGAAATAGGCACAGAGCTTGCGTTTAACCATTATCCAACAGGCTGGGCCAACTGCGGCAACACGCCATTCCAGTGGTATAAGATATGGGCGCATGAGGGAGGAATCAAAGACCCTCTTATAATAAGATATCCGGCAGCTATAAAGGATGCAGGCTCTGTAAGGCAGCAATATCATCACGTAACAGATATAACGCCTACTATTCTTGATATTCTTGGCGTTGATAAGCCAGAGTATATAAAAGGCATTCATCAGGAGCCATTCACAGGAATAAGTATGAAGTATACATTTGACAATCCGGATGCCGACAGTGAAAAGCATATACAGTACTATGAAGTCCATGGTAACAGAGGAATATATAAGGATGGCTGGAAAGCAGTTGTCAACCATTGCTTTGTGGAAGATTATAAAAAAGACGAATGGGAGCTGTACCATGTGGAAAAGGATTATTCGGAAAAATATAATGTAGCGAGTGAGTATCCGGATAAATTACAGGAACTTAAGGAAGATTTTATGTATGAGGCCGGCAAATATGGAGTATTTCCAATGTTACGTTTTTCAATGCATGCAAAGCCAGAGAATCTTTCAAGACAATTTGCAGAGAAGATTCCAGTAAGACCCGTTACCCATATATTTAAAAATGTTATCAAGCCAGTACATCTTAATAATAACAGAACAATCGGTGGTATGGGAGGCAATAAGGCAGATCAGCTTGTTACAGCTTATATCCACAGGGATAGTGAAAGTGAGGATGGAGTTATATACTCAAGTGGTCAAAGATTCGGTGGCAGCAGTTTTTATATAAAGGATAACAGGTTAAAGTATGTATATAATGCCAATAAATTCGAGTACTTTGAGGCAGTATCAAATATCGTGATACCAGTCGGGGATGCAAAGCTTTCTTACAGTTATGAGTATGATGAATCCACTAATTCGGCATTAGTCAGTATATATATTAATGACAAAAGGGTTGGAGAAACCAGGATAACCAGACTTACATATATGACCGGTTTTACATCAGCACTGCTTGCTAACTTTTATTCGCCGGTAACAGAGGATTATGAAGTACCATTTGCATTTAAGGGCAGGGCAGATAAGATTGTGTTACAGCAGTTTGCAAGCGCTATAGATCCTTTAGAAGAGCTGGCCAAGCTGTCTTCTATCGAGTAAGAATGAGTTTTATGAGTGTGCTGATATCTGGATATTATTAATGACCAGATAATGTTGGTAACTGAAAATTGTCAGCGATTAAATGTTGTTTATAGAAGAAGGCTATTAATGATTAGTTGTTGTAGATAGTTAAAAGTTATTGATAACTAAATAATATTGATAAAATGGCAGAAATATGGTATAAAATATAAACACACAAGGTAAGTATGTAAAACGCATAATAATGAAAATATTTAAAGTATATTTGTATACTTTGCCATGTATTCAGCTTGATTTATTGTTGCGCAATTAGCATATCGAATACCTTGGCTTTAATAAAATGCCATATGTACGACATTTAAGACTTTAATAACATTTGAAGGAAGATATTCATCAGTATCGGAAAGTATTAACAATACAGAAGAAAGGAGGGAATACCTGTGTCCATATCAGATATTGCAAAGCTTGCGAAAACATCACCGGCCACAGTTTCAAGAATACTTAACAATCCAGATTATCATTGTCAGAATGAAGATGTAAGAAAAAGAGTATGGAAAGCTGCGATGGAGCTTAATTATGTGCCAAATGAAGCTGCGCGCAATCTGAAAAAAGGAATAAGAAGCGGTAATGACAAAGTAAAATATATACAGGTTCTTATGACTAGAACAGAGAGAAGCCAGGCAGACCCTTTTTTTACAGAAATACTGCGGGTTGTAGAGACAGAGATACATAATAACGCATGCATTCTTACACAGGTGTGGTATATGTCGGTTTTTTCCAATGACAGCCAGTGTGCACATACTAATATTAAGAAGCTTGTAGATGAGTTGTACAATGAAACAGATGGCAGAAGTGATGGACTTATTGTTATAGGCAAATGTAATAAAGAAGTCCTGAAACTATTAAAAAACAGCTTTAGAAACGTAGTATCGATAAATAGAAATACTACGAATAAAGAAACGGATGAAGTAACCTGTGATGGTGAGAAGATAGCAGATATGGCTGTAGATTATCTCGTACATTTAAGACACACGGCTATCGGTTATGTAGGTGAATGTAACGGTGAGTCGAGATATAAAGGCTTCGTTAATGCGCTTATGAAGCGTGATATAGTACCTAATCCTTCTTATATATATGATACGAAGCAGACCGAAACAGCAGGTTTTGATGTAGGTGAAAGGTTGTTGACAATTGAGGATAAACCAACAGCAATATATTGTGCTAATGATATTACTGCTGTTGGAATGCTAAAGGCATTGGCAAAGTCCAAGAACAAGTATGTAAACATATCAGTTATATCAAGTGATGATATAGAACAGGCACAGTTTACCAAGCCAATGCTTACAACAGTGTCACTTCCTAAAGATGAGATGGCAAGATTTGCAGTATATCTTCTTATAAGCAGAATAACAAGACGCCATGAGTCAGTTACAAAAGTTGAACTTGAAGGAAAACTTGTAGTCAGGGAAAGCTGCGTGGATGTTGAGTATAGCAGGTGGAATTACTATATATAGTTTGTCACTTTAATAGCAATGTATAAAAAAGATTGTAGATATATAATTATGTGATGATTTTTGAAAATTAACTGACATTTTATAACTTTCATCAGATTATAAATATATAAGGATAGCAATATCCAGATGAGGAAACCATTATAAGTTATAGACAATTGTAAGCTGGTAAAAGTCCAAGTCAGTTTTAGTATATCTATAGGATATACAAGGCTGATAACCAGCAGAAAATTTGCATGTGAAGCAGGGGATTTAATCTCCTGCTTTTTTAATGTAGAGAAGAGGATGAGGTGAATAGCAAATTAACAGAAGGCAATAAGTTAAGATTAAAATCCCCCACTAAAAATAGAAAATATTTACAATTATTAATTGACATAACAAAATGGATGTACTATCATCTACTTGGTTGTAGGTACAACTAATTTATTACGTATATTTATTATGTAATTAGCAGACTATATTTTATCTCCAACATAATATAAAAATAAGAAGAAAGGAAGTTTAGCTATGGATGAATCAGGAAGAAAGATTACTAAGATAGCAAGAGAGGTAAGCAAGTTCACAGTCCAGACTATGAAAGAAGAGGGTATCGGAACGGCAGAGTTTGATTTCATACATCTTGTAAGACATAATCCGGGTATAACGCAGGCGGAAGTCAGGAAAAAATTAAAGATAGATAAAGGAGCAGCGGCAAGGAGAGCCTCAAGTCTTGAAGCTAAAGGCTATCTTATAAGAAAACCCAATCCTGATGATAAAAGAAGCCAGTTATTATATGCTACAGATAAGGCAGAGAATTTAAAGAATTCCAAAGCGCACATAGAAGAAGTGTTTTATGAGTGGCTGTTAGCAGAACTTCCTGATGATGAAAAGCAGGTATTTTTAAAGACACTAGATAAGCTATACTGGAAGTCAAAGCTTGAGCGCCGTGCAGGATTTGTAAATATATCAGGTCTGATTGATGAATAATAAATAAGCTGATTACATCGGGAGATGATAATATGAAAAAGAAAAATATATCTTATAATTATAAAGATGTATCTAATAAAAATAAGAATATAACCGGACACAAGACATTTGCGGCTGACAGAATATTATCGTATTTTAAAGAAGAATGGGTAGTACTTCTTATAATAACAGTGTCAGGTCTTATATACAACTTCGGTCTCTTAGCAGGACCATGGTTTGAAGGTAAGATGACAGGCTGCCTTATAGATATATTAGCGCAAAATGCGGTGTATAAGGATATGCTTATGTTAGTGGCGGCATATGTTGTATCTATTGGAGTTGTACAGATATCAAGGTATATAAAGCGTTTTTATGTAAGAAGATTTGCTAATAATGTCAACAGAAGGATGAAGACTATATTGTATGGAACCCTTGTATTTAAGAGCAGAGCAGAGCTTGAAAGTGAAGGCACGGGTGATATTATGACAAAGGCAATTCTTGATGTGGATGACTGTGCAGAAGGTATGAGAAAGTTTACAACAGAAGTGTTTGATACAGGAGTTGCAATGATTGCATATGCTGGGATGCTGCTTGCATATGATGTAAGACTTGCGGTTATTGCTATGATATTTCCACCCATTTCTTATATACTTGCAGAAAAGATGAAAGTTATTGTACAAAAAACGGGTGCAGAATATAAAAGACAGTCCGGAATATTAAGCAATGCCACGCTTGATAGAGCTTCCAATGCAATAACCTACAGGGTATATGGAAGAGAAGAAGACAGAAGAGCTGCATATGAGGATAATCTTTCATCATATGAGAAATCAGCTATCATGGCAAACATATGGAATTCGTCAATGACACCTTTATACAGGATTATTTCAATGATGGGTATAATCTTTATACTGTATTTTGGAAGTAGAAATGTACTTGGAATAGGCTGGAAAAACTGGAATGTTGCGGCATTTACAACATTTCTTGCATGCTTTATAAAGCTGTCTGATAAGTCTTCAAAGGCAGCCAAGCTGTTTAATGCAGTTCATAAAGCGCAGGTTTCGTGGAAGAGAATTAAGCCACTTATGGTTATCCAGGATAAGGATACTGATTGTAAAAATCAGACACCAGCAGAGCTTGAAGTACAGAACTTAAGCTTTACATATCCAGATGGAAAGAATGTATATAATGATATTTCATTTACTGCTAAACCGGGGCAGATTATTGGTGTTACAGGTCCAGTTGCCAGTGGTAAGTCAACATTTGGAAAGACCTTTCTTTGTGAATATCCATATGATGGAAGTATTAAGTATAATGGAATAGATTTAAGCAGTGTTGCAGATAATGTCAGGTCGGGCATAATAAGCTATTTAGGGCATGACCCAGAACTTTTTAATGATTCTGTGAAGAATAACATATTACTTGGCGATGATCATAATGTATCAGAATACCTTAAGGATGTATGTATAGATAAGGAAGTTGCCATGATGGAAAAAGGGGTTGATACACTGATTGGTAATGGCGGTGTAAGACTGTCAGGTGGACAGGCACAAAGAATAGCACTTGCCAGAACGCTCTGTCATAAGAAACCTGTGATTATTCTTGATGACCCATTTTCATCACTAGATAGAAGTACAGAGGAAACAATATATAACAATCTTTGTAATATAGCAAAGAATAATATTGTAATCATTATGTCACATCGTCTGTATATGTTCCCTAAGATGGATAAGATTATATGGATGGATGATGCAAAAGCAATCGCTGGAACGCACGATGAGATCATGTCACAGTGCCCACAGTACAGGAAGTTGTATGAAACAGTCAGTACCCAGACAGTTGATAGTGTATCTGAACATACATCCCATAGTAAAAACACTGATATCAATAAGGAAAAGGAGGTGGATAATAATGAGCAGTAATAAAGCAGATTATGTAGAATTCAGTAATGATAATAGTAATGATAATAGCTATAATCTTAAAAGTTTGAATAATAAAAATGATAATTCACATAAGGTTGGTTCAATAATATTACATACCATAATAAAGAAAAAATGGCTTTCACTTGGTATTATAGTTGCAGTATGTGGTGCAATTATAACAGCTCTTTATCCACCACTTGTACTTGGAAAAATAGTAGATACTTTAACAACAGGAAGCCAGGTGCCAGTATATCTTGTGTTTCTTTATATGTTATTTACAGTGCTTACAGGTCTTATGGAAGCAGCAAGGGAAGGACTTCTTACAGTATTTGGACAGAAGATAACTCATGCACTAAGAAGCGCTCTTATGGAGCATTTTGTAAGACTATCTGCTGATTCACTTAATAAGCAGGAACCTGGTTCTGTCGTATCAAGGTTTGTTGGTGATGTAGATACAGTTGAGAATCTCTTCACATCAGGAATCGTAAGTATGTTTGCAGATGCGTGCAAGATAATAAGTATCCTTGCAGTTATCTGGTTCAGGAACAGAGGACTTGCAATAGTGCTTATAGTGCTTCTTCCATTTTTATTCTGGTTTACAAGGTATGTGCAGAAAAATATGCTTGATGCACAGTTAAGAAACAGACGTGCAGTAAGCCGTGCTTCAGGACATGTTCCGGAAACACTTCATAATATCCGTACCATACATAATCTTGGTAAAGAAAAGTATATGGAGAAAAGATATGATGAATATATAGGCGACAGCTACAAGGCCATGGAAAAGACCAACTTCTATGATGCTATATATTCACCAGTTATTCTTATATTAAATGCAGTTGTAGTAGCAGTAGTTATGCTATTTTCAGCATCAGGCAATGCCAGCGTGCTTACACTGTTTGGTATGTCAGCAGGTACAGCTGTAGCAGTTATTAACTACATCTCACAGATATTTTCACCAGTTGAGAGCCTTGGTATGGAAATACAGACGATACAGTCAGCGATAGCAGGTGTAAAAAGAATCAATGAATTCTTTGAACTTCCAGTACTTGAAGATGTTAAAGATAAAGCAGATAAAAAGAAGACGTCAGAAGATAAAGCAAAGAAAAAGAATATATCAGAATATAAAGCAGATGAAAAAAATGCGCCAGAAAGTAAAGACTTTAATTATAATGAAGAATTACAGGAAAAAAAGGCATTTACCAATGAAAATAGTATGCCATATGTCCAGTTTAATAATGTAACTTTTGGATATGAAGCTGACCAGATTGTAATAAGTGATAAGACATTTGTTGTAAATAAAGGTGAGCAGGTTACATTGTCAGGCAGGACTGGTGCAGGTAAGAGTACGATATTCAGGCTGCTGTTGGGACTATATAAGCCACAAAAAGGTGTTATCCTTATAAATGGTATGAATTCAGCGGAAATACCTGATAACAGAAAGAGAAAAATATTTGGTTATGTGGAACAATCATTCCATATGGTTCCAGGAACTATCAAAGAACAGATTACACTTTATGACAACAGCATATCCATGGATGAAGTTGTTAAAGCCACTAAACTTACAGGACTTCATGATACAATTATGAGTTTTGAAAAAGGATATGATACACCATGTACGCAGGAGGTGTTCTCACAGGGACAGTGGCAGCTGTTATCTATAGCCAGAGCCACAGTTGCCAATCCTGAACTACTTTTGCTTGATGAAATAACAGCCAATCTTGATGCTAATACAGAAAAAGATGTGCTTGAAGCATTGAAGAATGTATCCCAAAACAGGACTGTAATATCAATATCACACAGAGTAACAGCAAGAACAGGACGTGTTATCGCCTGCTGATAAGGAGCTTTTAATATTACTGTTTAGTGAAGTC
>DJDY01000040.1 GCA_002435585.1 Lachnospira sp. UBA5912 | reverse complement strand
ATACATCAGTGAGTGGCAAAATTTACTTTTGACACTCACATCTTATAATAACCTAAATCATAGATTATTCATCTATATAAAAAAATCTTTACATAACATTTCAACATTTTCTAAATTATATCTTGTAGTATTTAATACTATGTGTTATCATATACAAAGAAATTTTACTTTCGTTGGAGGCAGATATGTTTAAACTTATAAGTGATACTTCATGTGACTGGATTAAAGACTATGCAGACGAACATGATGTTACATTAGTTCCTTTATATACAACATTTGACGGACATACTTACTATAAAGAGCAGTTTGAAATCAGCTATGATGAATTCTACAGAAAAATGACAAATGAGAATGCTTTTCCCAAATCTTCTCTCCCATCTATACAGGATTATGTTGATGCGTTCATGCCATCAGTTGAAGCTGGTATCCCTATAATATGCTGCTGTATCACAACATATTTCTCAGGCTCATATAATTCTGCCTGCTCAGCTAAAGACTTGATTCTTGAAGATCATCCTGATGCTAAGATTACTGTCATTAATTCTTTGCAGAATTCAGCATCGATGTCTCTTTTTGTATATGAAGCCATGTGTATGAGAGATGCCGGATACTCTTATGAAGATACTGTTAAGAAGCTTGAAGCCTTAAGACCATACGGCAGAATCATATTCACAACAGAATCTCTTGATTATCTCACAAAGGGTGGACGTCTTGTTAAGACTGCTGCCATGATTACAAGTAAGTTAAGCTTACGTCCTATCATTATCATGAAGGGTGGAGAGATAGGCGTTGGCGGCTTTTTCAGAACAAGAAAGAAAGCCAAAGCAAAGGTTATTGACCTTTTATGCAAACATTTCGAAGAACCTGGCGTGGATATCAATGATTATGATATCACTGTAGGTTACTGTACTAATCCTGAAGAAGCAGAAGAATTCCGTGCGGAGGTAGAAGAAGCCATAAAGACCAAGCTGCTTGAATCCGGCGTAGAATTCAAGACACGTATTGGTGTTGTAACTGCATGCCACACAGGTCCTACAGCTCTCGGAGCTGCTCTCATGCCCAAGTTTGACCATATCTAATAATTTTAAATATATAAAAACATCTGCGTAAATAGCTGTTATTCACGCAGATGTTTTTATTTATACTTTATTCTTATGTACTTTACACGCATTCCATGCATTTATTATGCTATATCTTCTTTATATTATTTCAAGAAAATCGTTAAGCTTAGCAGAAAGTTCTTCTGCTGACAGATTCTTTTCTATAATATCTATAATAACAGCAAATTCATCTCTGCCTATTCTTCCGGCAACACCACAATCCTTAAACTTTTCCTTTAAAATACATACAACTTTCTTAAGCTTATCATTAATCTTATCACGCCTGATTATAATGCTTTAATCCTATCAAGCGCCTTAACTGTATTCTCATATGAGCCAAATGCAGTCAGTCTGAAGTATCCCTCACCACTTGGTCCAAAGCCTGAACCTGGAGTACCTACTACATTAGCCTTTTCAAGAAGATAATCAAAGAATTCCCATGAAGTCATCTTATCAGGAGTCTTTAACCAGATATATGGTGCATTGACACCACCAGATACAGTATAACCAGCTGACTTTAAGCCCTCAAGAATTGTCTTTGCATTGTTCATATAATATGCAATCTGTTCACCTGTCTGCTTCTGTCCTGCTTCTGTATATACAGCCTCTCCTGCTCTCTGTATGATATATGGTGCGCCATTAAACTTAGTACCATGTCTTCTAGCCCAGAGACTGTGAAGCATAACGTCACCACTCTTAAGATCCTTAGGAACAACTGTAAAACCAAGTCTTGTTCCTGTGAAACCTGCGTTCTTGGAGAATGAACGAAGCTCTATTGCACATGTTCTTGCACCATCACATTCATATATAGTATGTGGTACATTATCTTCTGATATGTATGCTTCATAAGCAGCATCGTATATAATAACTGCTCCTACCTTGTTAGCATAGTCTACCCACTTCTGAAGCTCATCCTTTGTTATAGTAGAACCTGTTGGGTTATTAGGGAAACACAGATATATGATATCAGGAGTTTCCTTAGGAAGCTCTGGTGCAAAGTTAGTTTCAGCTGTACAAGGCATATATATAACATTGCTCCATTTCTGCTGTTCAGGAATGTAATCTCCTGTTCTTCCTGCCATGGCATTAGTATCTACATATACAGGATACACTGGATCACATACAGCTATTTTATTGTCAACTGAGAAGATGTCTCCGATATTACCTGAATCCGACTTGGCTCCATCACTTACAAATATCTCGTCAGCAGATATATCTGCGCCTCTCTTCTTATAGTCATGCTCTACAATAGCATTTCTTAAGAACTCATAACCAAGATCTGGTGCATATCCATGGAATGTTTCTGCATGCCCCATCTCATCAACTGCTTTATGTAATGAATCTATAACTACCGGTGCAAGTGGAAGTGTAACATCTCCTATACCAAGACGTATGATTTCCTTATCAGGGTTAGCTGCACTATAAGCATTAACCTTTTTAGCAATAGTAGAAAACAGATAACTTCCTGGAAGCTTTAAATAATTCTCGTTAATCTTAAACATTCTTCTCTCTCCTTATCATAGTAACTTTAGGATGCTGCCGCATAATATCTTAATCGCACATGTAATACATGAATTATATGATATGGAAATATAACTTATAATTCAGATTAAATGTTTACGTAAATGTTATTAATTATATATACATAAAACATCCGTGCATATTATACACCACCATTTACATAACAACAATAAAAACAGCAACAAACCTAACAATATAAACTTTATTGCCAGATTTGTGCTATGTCCCAAGATAAAATCTTAATAATCTTTCATATTCTTCATTAATAGCAAGTACAAGGTCATTATCCCCATTCGTATTATCCGGATGATATATTTTTAACAACGACCTGTAACGTTTTTTAACAGATTCCGTATCGTTAACACCGCGGAAAAATATTTTTACATTCTCCGCATTAGACATACTTCTCCTTGCTTCACGGTATACCTTATCACGATACATAAGCTTTTCCCTGTTAAACTTTTCCTTGTCAAGTGCTAACTGTCTTGTTTCTCTTTCAAGTATTTCCCACTTCTGGTCAAATAATATCCGCTGGCTTTCAAGCTGTTTTTGCAGCAGCTGGTTCTTTTTTTGCTGATTGCGCAGCATTCCCTTCTGTATATCTATGAGTTCCCTGTCAGCCTCAAGTTCATCTTTAAGCTCATTTAATCTGACATTCTCTTTGAAAAGATATTTTTTCTGCTGTTTTTCATCAAGCTCTGCGAATCTTCTCTCTTCCATATAAAATCCTCTCTACCGTAGTCACTTGGCACTGTGGAACCAGAATACCTTGACTGGTTCACAGCCTTCTTTAGTTCTTATAGTATGAGCCACACCTGGTAACGCCACAAATGAATCACCCTTTTTAATAGGAAAAACCAGGTCATCGAGTCTGGCATAACCTTCTCCTTCTAACACAAAGAATCCTTCCTGGTCTTCATGAACTCCTGGTTTATCCGAGAATTTAGTTGAAGCGTATATGGTTGTTCCTGATGCACAGCCATTCGTGCATCCGTTTTTATCTGTAAGGAATCTGTGTGTCCTGCTGTCTGCGCCCTGTGTTTTAATAACCTCTTCCATTGTTATATATGGTTTCATAAGCCTTATTAAACCTCCTGGTTGTATTGATTATTATCTATCCTGTACTCACAAGATATCTTAATATAATATTATGTATGTGTCAAAAGTATAAAATGCGTTTAAGGATTGTGAAAACTGCATAGCAATTGAACAATCCTGATACATCAGTGAGTTATAAAATTAACTTTTAACACTTACATTATAATATTGAATACACAAAAAGGGACCAACTTTACATTGATCCCCCGCTTTATTAAATATAAATATCACTTAATTAATTATCTTTCTTCTTATAAGCTAACATCTCTGTATAAGCAAGTAAGAAAGGACCAACACCCTTTGCATCATCTTCAACAACAGGCTCTGACATATAGTAATCATATGTTCCAGGTCTGTCACCTTTTCCACCAAGACCTGCTACAAGACAGATACCACCAAGTGACATCTCTCCTTCATCTGTCTTTAAATACTTGTCGCATATACCATCAATAGCCTTTTCAGCATACTTTCTGTAGCTTTCTGGAAGATATCCTAACCTTACACCCTTAAGAAGAGCATATGCCATAATAGAACTTCCACTTGTCTCAAGATAGTTGTCTTTCATACCACCATAATTAACTACCTGATACCACATTCCACTCTCATCCTGGTACTTAAGCATTGAATTCATAAGATCAACGAATGCATCCTCAAGCATCTTGCACTCTGCATCATACTTGTGGTCAGAGTTATCAACCTTATCAAGTGTATCAAGAAGAGCCATGGCATACCATCCACTTGCTCTTAACCAGCAGTGCTGTGAAAGTCCTGTTACCTTATCACACCAGAATGCTTTCCTGCTTACATCAATAGCATGATAATATAGTCCGTTAAGTGGATTCTTCATATTCTCTATAACATACTTAAACTGTGCAAATATATCAGGATAGTTCTTTCTGTTATTGAACTTGGTTTCATATTCCATATAGAATGGCTGACCCATATACATTCCATCAAGCCATACCTGATTAGGGTATATATCCTTATGCCAAAAAGATCTTGCTTCATTGTTACATCTAGGCATAATCTTTATCTGTGAATATACAAGGTCTATAGCTTTTCTATATTTTTCTTTGCCTGTGATATCATACAACTCAAATAAAGTCTTTCCTGCATTAATGTTATCAATATTCTTCTCACCAATGCTATAACCTTCAATTGTTCCATCCTCATGAACTCTGTAATCAATAAAGTCATCTGCAAACTTAAGATATTTTTCGTCCTTTGTCACATCATACATCTGCAGTACAGCCTTTATCATAACACCATCTATATAGTTCCAGTTAGACTTAAGTCCCTGTCTGATCTTTTCTATATTCCACATAGGTGCTTCTGGTGTGCTTTTCTCGAGCAATTCATCAATGTATTTTACAATAATATCCATTGCTTTTCTCCTTAAACATTCTCAATTTACTTATAATTGTACCAACTTTTCATAAATTTTACAACATTTTTTGTCATAAAATACCAATCAACTACAGTTTTTTTATACTCAACAACAGATTTGTTGCCAACTATTCATAAAAAAGTTTCATAATTAATGGTAAATGACAATATGTGTCATAATAATTCACTGGTACATGCGTATTATACAACTTTCTGTTGTCGAATCATGTCAGAATCAATGATATATATTATTTTATTGTTTTATACTGATAATTCTGCAAAGCCGTTCATCCTCGGTATACTCAATATTTACATCCATACCTTCAGAATATCTTATAACATCCACATATTGTGACACATCTGCATCATATATGTTATCATTCCCACTGATCATAATATACATGTGGGTATTTCCATCAATCACAACCGGCATGATTTTTGAAATCACACCATGTATGCTTCTTGTTTCCTTTTCTTCCGGCAATGGTTCGTCTATTATACCATTATCCTTAAGAAGCTGGATATAGTTGGATTCACATTGTAATACCGAATCTCCTATGGCAACATTCTGGTATTTTTCTATATTAAGCATGGCATAACACTTTACAAGTCCTGCTCCATCCTTTAACGCCATGAAATAAGTCGGCTGATTGCTGACATTGATAATAAGAGGGAATGTGGCCGTATAACCAAGATTCTGTACCCGTCCTTTAGCAGAATCCATAGCAGAATATTCTTCCGCTCCTGATACTTCATAGTATCTTGTTTCCATGGTACGCTGGTTCATAAGCACGAATCCAACATTGGAATTATCCTGTCCAACAGATGTAATACCTGTATACACCCACACATCATCTTCAAGTGCAATATAATTATAACCATCTGTTGTTTTAAGACAGTCCCTCTGACTTAACACGCTGTTTATGAAACCATGCTTAAGACTTCCATTATAGTCATACAGACCTATGAGAAGTTCCGCTGAATATACCTTATCAACCCATGTTGGTACCTCGTTAACAGCATAATCTGTCATCTCTCCTGTTACCGCATTACACAGCACAACTCTTCCAACTGTCTGACCGCCAAACAAACCTATATTATACTTCTTAACAGGGCATACCCAGTAAGGAGTTCCATTATCATCAATCTCATAATTAATATCATCAAATATATATGTTGGATATGCAAATCTTAAATGCCTGTAAATATATCTTGAAAAATGATCTGACTTGGAATACTTTATTCCTTCTTTAAGTCTTACACATTCTGCTTCCTGCGTTGTCATATCTATTCTGATATATGCAGGAATACCATTCTTGTGATTAGTAAACCACTTTATAAGATTACCATATCTTAAAGGTGTTACCCTTACTGGCTTTTCATTATAATTAATCTGTGAATACATATCATCCACTTCATACTGCGATACCATATCAACCATAGTTCCCATAACTCTTGTTCCTATAATTGATGCTGATTCTTTATCCAGAAGTGGAATCTTATCATATGACACTTCTTTTATATCATCTGTAAAATTCCTTGTTTCCACTGTCATAAGTTTCTGATATCCTGAAGCATTGATAATAGGTGATGAAAGAATGTTTCCAACGATATATGCAGCCACTATAACTAATGTAACCGTAAACACTATCTTAAAAATCATCTTACCTGTCTGACTCTTAAAATCCGAAAAGAAATCTTTTACCGGATTACCCGATGTAAATCTTCCATCTTTCGTTGGTCTTCTGTGATTCATACACCATACGGCAATGGTAACTATAACCATGACAAATATTATAAACTTCCAGAATCCTGGAGAATGAATATTAATAGCTGGCAGTTCTATATAATAATAAACTGCTGCTATAAGCAGCACTATAATACTGGCTGCTGCCTTAAAAACATTTAATCCTTTTTTCATATTTTCCTCACTTCCGCCATGCCTGTATCATTAAAATATGGCTGTCCTGATAATTTCTCATTCTGTTTCATCAGCATATATCTGATCTGCATACATATCTGATATAGGTATGGTGCTTAATTCACAACACATATTATAAACAATTGTTATTGTTTATATACTAATATATAATCTTTCGCTTGTCAAACTATTATCATATCACCACATATATTAATATCAGTGCTCACTCAATCAAAGCCTGACTTTACTCATATACCTGGCTTGACTTTTACTCATATAAGAATAAAATGATAGTATTAACTACACAAAATATACATAAAGGAGAATTGTATGAAAACAGGAATTGTATTTGAAGGTGGTGCATTCAGGACAATATTTTCGTGTGGTGTTATGGATGCCCTTGTTGAAAATAATATTATGCCCGATTATATGATTGGAGTTTCCGCAGGTGCAGCTTATGGTGTATCTATGGCTTCAAGACAACCTGGACGTAATCTTGATGTACTTATGAAATATAGAAATGACAAGCGTTATCTTGGTGTTGGCAATATGCTTGATAAAGAGAATAAAGCTATATACGGACTTGATTTTTCATATGAAACTATACCTAACGAGCTCAATCTTTATGATTATGAAGCATTTAAGAAATATAAGGGGGATTTTTACTGTGTCGTAACCAATATTCTTACCGGCGAGCCGGAATATATGAAGTACACAGGAGATGACCACACTAACACAGTATTAAGAGCAACATGTGCCCTTCCTATGCTGTTCCCACCTATTATGATTAATGACATTCCATATATGGATGGAGGACTTACTGATTCCATTCCTTTCAAAAGAGCTTTTGAAGATGGCTGCGACAAAGTATTAGTTATTCTTACAAGAGAAGCCGGTTATACCAAGAAAACATCAGGCTCTACAAAAGCAATAGCCAGAACTTATGAAAAAAAATATCCAGAGCTTACTAAAGTTATGTTATCACGTGCCAAAAGATATAACGAATGCCTTCATAAACTTGATGAATACGAAAAAGAAGGCAAAGTCATGATTATACGACCAACTGTAAGCAAAGGATTCTCAAGACTGGAAAAAGATAAGAACAAAATCCTGTCTATGTATAACGATGGATATAACCAGGGATATGAAAAGCTTAATGACATCAGAAGCTTTTTTAACCTGGGACATTAATAACCAGCTTGTTAATAATTACCACACACGAAATCTTTCACTATTCCTATGGCTTCTCTTACCATATAGTTTATAAAAAGCACTTCATCACTCTGTGCTGGTATTCCGCATATGTGTTTAAGTCCTTTTCCTCTTGCAAGAAGCTTTGCCCGGAATATGTGAAAGTTGTTCGTGACTATGCCTGTTAATGCATCATAGTCATCTATATACCTTCTCGAATATAACATGTTTTCATTGGTATCTGTTGATTTATCTTCCATGACTATACGTTCAGGACTTATGCCCTTTTCACATAAATACTCATACATGGCAAGTGCCTCTGTTTTATTCTCGCCTTTTCCCTGACCTCCCGAAACAATTATCGTGGTATCAGGATTTACTACAGCATAATCATATGCTGCATCAAGACGTTTTCTAAGTGATTTCGTCACTCTGTCACCTCTTATCTGACACCCTAATACAATAATATATCTGCATTTATCCCCTGGTTTCTGCTTCATACTTAATATTATGCACATTTCAAGTATTATAAACAGCGTAAAACCAGTGCCTATAAGTGCACATGCTATGTATTTAACAACTGGTGGAAAAACATATATATTCTTTGCATCAAGCAGTCCAAACACATATAACAACACAAAACATGCTGTACCTATAAGCCATATCCATATAAATGAAGATTTCACACCTGCATAAGTGGCACACCTTATATAATATGCCAGACATAAAACCGCCATTAAAAGACAAACTATTCTCATATTCTTCTTATTCCTTTTTATATTTAAAATTTAATCGTATTTACTTTTTACACATCTTTTTTGCCATTAGAATTTTTACTTTTTTCACATCTTTTCATGCCATCTGCAACTTTTTTAATAAAACATACATATATTGTGACATTCCAGCTGCTTACCTTTTAATCAATAATCATCCCTGCTCACACTACTATAACACAATAAATCTTTATAATATAGTAATCAATGCAAGTTATCATATTGAAAAACAAATGCTTCGCAATTATAATAAATAAATAAAAAGCTGCATAGTCTATATGCGCAGAAACGAGGCAAAATATGTTTAAATATAATAAAGATGTTATTCCTACAGACTGTGAACCAGGAGTTACAAGAAAAATTCTCTGCTATTCAGATGAACTTATGATGTGTGAAATCACGTTTAAGAAGGGCTCTAAAGGCAACTTTCATAAGCATGAACACCTTCAGATAACTTATATTGCCAAAGGAAGCTTCGAATTCACTATCGGTGGGGAAACAAAGGTTGTTAACCAGGGAGACAGTGTATACATGCCTTCTAATGTAGAACACGGGGTTACTGCTCTTGAAGATGGTATTCTCGTTGATGTATTCAACCCAATGCGACAGGACTTTCTTAAATAATTTTTTTAATTTTCACAATAATAAAAAAACAGCAGACCTTAAATATATAATAACCAGTTATATCATATCCTTTAAGGTCTGCTGTTTTATTATTAACTACTCATATTCCATCTTTCAAACACAGTCTTATAAGCTGCTATCAAAGCATATACTGTATTCACTATATTTATCTGATTAAAATGATTGCTAAATTATTTATGGCACATCTGCCAATTGATATCTGCACATACATTTACTTATTCATATTAACTTTATCTATTCCAAGAAATGCATCCTGACCTATTGTCTTGACACTCTTAGGTACTGTCAGCTCTTTAATACCACTGCCTGCAAACGCTCCATATCCTATATTCTCAAGACCATCTGGAAGTGTTATATCTGTCAGGTTACTACAACCTGCAAATGCATTGGTTCCTATACTTTTTACAGATGCTGGTATTGTCACCATATGCAGACTGGTGTTATTATAAAACACTCCTGATGCAATCGTTATAACGCCATCCTTAACCACATAATTATCATAAGAATCATCTGCTTCATATAAGACGTTATTAATAATTATGTCTTTTGATACAGATAACTGTGCTTCATACCATGCCGTCTCGGTAAATGCATTCGTTCCTATGTCAGTTACCGACTGCGGTATATCTATATCAGAAAGATTATAGCATGATAAAAAAGCATTAGAACCTATATAATCGATTCCATCTTCTATTACGACTTTTTTAATAATAACATCATCCCTGAGTGCTCCATCACCTATAGATGTAACTTTCTTACCATCAAGCTCGGATGGAATCGTAAGCTCATATTCAGACTTTCCCTTATCAGTAAGTTCTGTAATAGTCAATGTACCATCTGTATTTTCTGTATATTTATACAATGCAATCTCCTGATACTTCTTCCTGCATCCTGATAATACAACCGACATGCACAGCAATACCGCTAAAGCAGTAACCATGGCTGTTATTCTTAATCTTTTCATAGCAGTTAATCTCCATTCTTTGCCCACATATAACAGAATGCCTGTGTTCTTGCTGCAAATCTGTTATTCTCTAGGAGCTTTCTTACTTGTGCCTTATTATACCACGCTGCCGATATTTCTTCTACTGTTGATGTACTTTTAGCAAATGTACCATCTGCTTTTCCTATGACAACCCTGTTAGTTTCGTTGGAAAAGCCAATAGCACTATAACTGTCATACAGTGTATCCTCGATGCTTATAAGGTCAAGCCCTGTTTCCTCCTTAAGCTCTCTTGCTGCTGCTATCTGTGGTGTCTCGCCTGCATCTATAAGACCAGCCGGGAAATTGTATACATAATCACCAACAGCCATTCTGTATTCCCTGTTTAAAAGAATATTCTCACCAGTCATCTCTGTTACCACTATAACAACACCATCCGGTGACTGATTCTTTAGATCCTCTATGGACGTTATGTTTTTATTACGGCTTATAATCTCATATACCTTGGTTTTGTTATCCTCTGTCGTGTAGGTAACATCATATCTGCTTATAAACCTGCCATCCAGAATCTTTTTAATTCCATCATATTTCATAAATACATTTCCTTATATAAAGATAAAATAAAATATATACTTAGCATCTGTGCATAGAGAAACCATCTGTCTCATAATTCTTAAGATTCTCATATACACCACGCGAATCAGCCTCTGATAAAAGCTTATCCCTGTCTTTGGCAACAAGAGCTTCATTCTTGTTAGAATGATGATGGCTAGGACCACCTACACATCCTCCCTCACATGCCATACCTTCTACAAAGTCTGCTGAAAGTCTGCCCATCTTAAGTAATGTAAGTGCTTTCTTACATTCTGTTCCACCAGAACATTTTTCCACTGTGAATTTAGATGGATCCTCGCCAAGTTCTTTCATACACTCAAGAACAGCAGCTGTTACTCCACCGCCATTACCGAATCTCTTACCATATACACTTGCCTGCTGGTTTGCATTAGCCTCTGGCTCTATCTTTACGCCCTTAGCTCTAAGCATGGCCCTGAACTCACCTATAGTAAGCACATAATTAGCATTGCCTTCTATTGAAGTATCTCTTCTTTCATCCTTCTTTGCAATACAAGGTCCTACGAATACTGTAACAACCTCTGGGTCCTTGGCCTTTAACATACGTGACACTGCACACATAGGTGATACTGTTGTTGAAATATTATCCTTAAGCTCTGGAAAATGCTTCTTAATCATATTGACAAATGCAGGACAACATGATGTTGTCATCTTTTTGCCCTCTTTGTTTGCCTCAAGCCATTCTTTAGCTTCTGAACCTGCTGTAAGGTCTCCGCCAAGAGCCACCTCATACATATCATCAAAACCAATCTTTTTGCAGGCTGTTCTGATACTATCCATGGTAATATCGGCACCAAACGAACCTTCTATTGCTGGTGCTACCATAGCTACAACTCTCTTTCCAGCTTTCATATCCCTGATAACATCTACTATATCTGTCTTAGAGCCTATTGCACCAAATGGACAGGCATGTATACACTGACCGCACTTGATACACTTGCTGTCATCTATCTCGCAGATACCATTCTCATCCATAGTAATGGCACCAACCGGACATATCTTCTTACATGGTCTTATAAGATCAGCTATGGCATTATATGGACAGGCTTTAGCGCACTGACCACACTCCTTGCACTTATCCGGGTCAATATATGCCCTGTCACGCCCCATAGATACCGCACCGAACTTACATGCCTGCTGACAGGCTTTAGCCATACACTTCCTGCAGTTATCTGTTACTATATAATGTGAAAGTGGACAGTCAGCACATGCTGCTTCGATTACCTGCACTACATTATCCTTACCCGTCTTAGGTGTCTCTGACGGACATTTACCTTCAGCAAGTCTTATTCTTTGTCTTACAACTTCTCTTTCCTTATATACACAACATCTATATTTAGCCTGTGGTCCAGGAAGGAGTTCATAAGGAAGTTCTTCTTTCTTCTCCTCAAGCTGTCCCGCATAAGCAAGCTTTGCAACCTGATATAATATTTCATGCTTTATCTTTAATATATTAGCGTCTGTTGATAACATAATGTGTTTCCTCCTGTTGGTATATCGTTTATCAATTGGCATTGTGTAATTATTATACGTTTCATATAATAGCCTTTATCTTACATAGTATAACATATATATTTTAAGATTAAAGGGGTTTATGGAGGAATTTGTTAAATTTTTAATTAGCATTTTTTACAGTTTAGTTAAATTACTGTTTAGTGAAGTCACTGATAAGCGACGAACGGACGATATAAGACACGGATGTCTGTTGAAGTGAGATATGGGACAAGGACGTCCCATATCGAACGGTAGCGGCAGTTGCCACTACAGATATGAAAAGTCTTAGAAATATCCAAGCGAAGCTTCTGGCATTGTTGATGTATACGCACCTGCTTTTCTCATATA